>NZ_SPHM01000008.1:0-106621 GCF_005844125.1 Pseudoflavonifractor sp. BSD2780061688st1 E11 | reverse complement strand
ATTCTCTTCTTTTGTAAGAGTAATTGCTACTTTCATATTTCCTAATTTCAAAGTGGAATTAAACTTTTCACTTCAGCTTTTTTTACGTCGTTATTACAATTTATTACAGTAATTCCTCCTCTCCGGTCAGTTCTCATTCCTTTTTATCTTGATTCGCGGCAGAAAGATTCTATTTTTTCTACAACTTCTTCAATCGTCATCTCTGAGCTGTCAATCAGCTCTGCGTCTTCTGCGCGGCACAGCGGGGAAATCTCTCTGGTCATATCTCTTCTGTCACGTTCTTCTATATCTGCTGCGATCTGAGCATAATCGCAGGATTCCCCTTTTCCCAACAATTCATTGTACCTTCGTCCGGCTCTCGTGTCAACACTTGCCGTCAGGAATATCTTGACATCTGCATCCGGCAAAACACTTGTTCCGATATCTCTGCCGTCCATTACAACATCTTCTCTCCTTGCCAGATCCCGCTGCAGTTCCAGCAGTCTGGCGCGTACCGCCGGAACGGCCGAGCTTTTTGATGCCATATTTCCGACTGCTTCCTCCCGGAGATGGTCTGTAATATTTTTATCATTTACATAAATCTGCTGCTTTCCATTTTCATAGGCAATGTCAATTTTCACCTCTTCACATGCTTTTGTGACCGCCTCTTCATCGTCCGGCCGGATTCCTTTTGTCAGAAAATACCAGGCTAGCCCCCGGTACATTGCCCCGGTGTCTACATAAATAAAGCCTTTTCTTTCTGCCAGAAGTTTTGCTATGGTGCTTTTCCCGGCGCCGGCCGGTCCGTCAATCGCTATCTGATAACCCATTATTTTCATCCTCCGATACTGTATTTATTCTCAGTCTGACTGTGCCTTATTCCTCAGAAGCACAGGAACCCGCCGCATTTCCGGTAGACCATGCAATCTGAAGATTGAATCCGCCTGTCACAGCATCCAGATCCAGAACCTCTCCCGCAAAATGGACATGTTTTACCAGTCTGGATTCCATCGTCGCCGGGTTGATCTCCCTGACATTGACGCCTCCCTGTGTAATAATGGCTTCATTGAAATCCCGAAGCCCGGTAATGGTCAGCTCCAGACCTTTTAGCAATGCCGCGAAAGCAAGCCTCTCTTCTCTGGTGATTTCGTGGATCTTCTTTTCCGGATGAATCCGGCTCTGCTCAACAGCCA
This sequence comes from Pseudoflavonifractor sp. BSD2780061688st1 E11, assembly GCF_005844125.1. NCBI lineage: Bacteria > Bacillati > Bacillota > Clostridia > Eubacteriales > Oscillospiraceae > Pseudoflavonifractor > Pseudoflavonifractor sp. BSD2780061688st1 E11. The sequence goes on along the minus strand of NZ_SPHM01000008.1, from coordinate 105,449 downwards.
CCGGAATCATCTTGGCCGGGAGAAGCCTGGCAAGTGCGTTTTTAAACTGCTTGTTCTTATTCTCCTCGAAATCCCGCAGAAGTCTCGCATCCAGCTGTTCAAAGGAAAGCGCCGGCTTCAAATCAATCCGGAGTCTCAGCGGTCTTTCCTCCAGAATTTTTCCGACAAAAGAGCTGGCGCTTAATATCATCGGCCCGCTCACTCCATAGTGCGTAAAAAGCATTTCACCAAAATCTTCGTAAAGGACTTTCGCCCCGTCCAAGATGGTAATTGCCGTATTCTTAAGAGAAAGGCCCTGAAGATCTTTCACAAAAGATTCCTTCGTCTCCATCGGCACCAGCGCCGGACGGATGCTGGTTACGGTATGTCCAAGGGTTTTTGCAAACCGGTAACCGTCTCCTGTTGACCCTGTCGTCTGGTAGGAGTTTCCTCCTGTGGCGATAATACATGTATCTGCCTGTACTTCCGTCCCGTCCGCAAGGTACAGGCAGGCAAACGCCCCGTCTTTTGTTCCGATCTGCTGTACTTTCGTGTTTAAGTGTACCTGAACTCCCTGGCGTTTCAATTCATCTCCCAGTACACGGATGACATCAGAAGAATGATCGGACTCCGGAAACACCCTGTTTCCCCGCTCTGTTTTCATCTTCAGTCCGATTTCGCTGAAAAACTCCATGGTCTCTTCGTTTGTAAATCCGTAAAAACTGCTGTAAAGGAACTTTTTATTTGTAACCACAGAATCCAGAAGCTCTTCCATATCACAGGAATTCGTCAGATTGCACCTTCCCTTTCCGGTAATATAGATCTTTTTACCCAGTTTTTCATTTTTCTCAAATAATTCTACCTGGTTTCCATTTCTTGCTGCGAAGATGGCGGCCATCATTCCTGCCGCGCCTCCTCCGATTACTACTGTTTTTCCCATTCCGTTCTCCTCTGATCATTCACTTTCTTCTGGTCCGGAAAATGAAGTGGTATTTTATCACTGACCGGATGCAGTTCATCGCTTGAGTAAACCTGATACTCATCCCAAATCTGTTCCAGTGTCCCCAGCGTGTCCACAACCTCGTCCTGCTTTTTCATGCAGAGTGCAACCACCAGCGCATTAATCACACTCAGCGGCGCCACAAGCGAATCCACAATCGAAGCCATATCGCTGCGCGCGATCAGACTGCAGGACGAATAAAGATTCATCGGTGAGTGAACGCTGTCCGTCAGTGTGATGATCTTTGCCCCCCGGTTGTTTGCAAATTCCAGAGCCTTTAACGTTCTCATGGAGTATCTCGGGAAGCTGATACCGATGATCACATCCTCCTCCGTAATCCGGATAATCTGCTCAAAAATCTCACTGGAACTGTTCGTGTCCACACTGACCACATTGTCCCGGATCAGATTCAGATAAAAGCCAAGAAAATTTGCAAGTGTGGCACAGCTTCGTATGCCCACAATGTAGATTTTCCTGGCATTTAAAATCGTATCGACCGCCGTCTCAAAGGCATTCTGATCAATATGCTCCATCGTCAGCTTAATCTTCTCTATATCCGACTGGAGCACACTCATCAGAATCTCAGACTGGCTGATCCGCCCGTAAGTAACCTCCATCCTCTGAATAAAATTCAGGCGGTTGCTCACAAGCTCCTCAAGCGCTTTCTGAAACTGCGGATAGCCCTTGTACCCAAGACCGGACGCAAAACGTACAACTGTAGACTCACTGACACCGACCACATCACCCAGTCTGGCCGCAGTCATGAAAACAGCCTTCTCATAAGAAGACCGTATATAGTCCGCCAGTTTCTTCTGGCTCTTGCTCATCCCGTCATACCGCTCCTCAATTCTTTCAAGCAACTCATTTTTGCCGGTCATGACTAACTCCTCCAAAAGTCCATAATAGCTAATTAAGTATACTCCTTTTTCACCTTAATTACAAGCATTTCACAAGAGTCGACAAGAAAGAGGACAAAGATTTAAGCATTTATTAAATTTTGGGGACGTGTTCCGATGAATCGGAACACGTCCCCAATAGAAAAATCTGTATTGCTTTTTATTTAGAAGTTGTACGTTTAAACAGGATAACTTCCGTTTTTTGTGTCTGCAATTGTCTCGTCTACTTTTGTCTGCTGTGCCTGACGGTATTTGAAAAAGTCGATTGCAACCTGCGGGAAGAGGGCATAGGTCAGTACATCTTCGTCCTGCTGTTTCCACTGTTTCATCTCGTTTTCGAGTGTTTCCAGTTCGTCCGGGATAAGATCTGCCGGGCGGCAGGTGATGCAGTCATCAATTTCGTCGCCGAGGCATTTTTTCTTGACGTCTTCGTTGAACGGGCAGACGGTTGCGCCGTATTTGCCTTTCAGGATATCTTTTGTTTCTTTGGTTGCCATTTTGTAGCGTTCTCCCATCAAAACGTTGAAGACAGCCTGTGTTCCTACGATCTGGGAGGACGGTGTGACAAGCGGCGGTTCTCCGAGGTCCTTTCTGACTCTTGGTACTTCTTCAAGCACTTCATAATATTTGTCCTCCGCTCCCTGTTCTTTCAACTGGGAGGTCAGGTTGGAGAGCATGCCTCCCGGTACCTGATAGAGGAGTGTTTTGATATTAACTCCCAGATTCTTCGGATTTAAGAGTCCGCTTTCCAGTGCTTCATCACGGATCGGGCGGAAGTAATCTGCGATCTCGGACAACAGCTGCTGGTCAAATCCGGTGTCGTACGGTGTGCCTTTGAATGTTTCTACCATGACTTCGGTTGCCGGCTGGGATGTTCCGAGTGCAAATGGTGACATTGCCGTATCGATCACATCTACACCTGCTTCCACTGCTTTTAAGTAGGTCATGGAAGCGACTCCGGATGTATAGTGGGTGTGGAGCTGGATCGGAAGGTTTGTTGCTTCTTTTAAAGCGGTTACAAGTTCGGTTGCTTTATAAGGAAGCAGGAGGCCTGCCATATCTTTGATGCAGATGGAATCCGCACCCATCTCCTCGATTTCTTTTGCTTTCTGTACCCAGTATTCCAGAGTGTAGGCGTCTCCGATTGTGTAGGAGAGGGCCACCTGTGCATGGGCTTTTTCTTTGTTTGCCGCCCTGACTGCGGTCTGAAGATTCCGAAGGTCGTTCAGACAGTCGAAAATGCGGATGATATCAATTCCGTTTGCAACGGATTTTTGCACAAAGTACTCTACTACATCATCGCCGTAAGGACGATATCCGAGGATGTTCTGTCCGCGGAACAGCATCTGCAGCTTTGTGTTTTTAAAACCGTCACGGAATTTACGGAGTCTGTCCCATGGATCTTCTTTCAGGAAACGTAAAGAAGCGTCAAATGTTGCTCCTCCCCAGCATTCCACGGAATGATATCCGACTTTGTCAAGTTTTTCTACGATCGGCATCATCTGCTCGGTCGTCATTCTTGTTGCGATCAGGGACTGATGTGCATCACGCAGAATCGTCTCTGTTATTTTAATTGGTTTTTTCTCTGCCATTTCAATCTCCTCCTCGAACTTATTTCACTCCGAATATCGCCATAAATGTTCCTGCCACGACTGCCGTTCCGATAACGCCGGCTACGTTTGGCCCCATTGCATGCATCAGAAGGAAGTTTGTCGGATCTGCCTCAGCACCGACTTTCTGTGATACTCTGGCTGCCATCGGCACTGCAGATACTCCTGCGGACCCGATCAGCGGATTGACCTTGCCTCCGGTTACATAGCACATGACTTTACCAAGAAGAACACCCGCCGCGGTACCGAACGCGAATGCGATCAGTCCCAGGATGACGATCTTGATCGTATCCAGATTCAAAAACGCTTCCGCGCTTGTCGTTGCTCCTACGGAAGTACCAAGCAGGATGACAACGATATACATCAACGCGTTGGACGCGGTTTCTGTCAGCTGGCGTACCACTCCGGATTCACGGAAGAGGTTTCCAAGCATCAGCATTCCGACAAGCGGTGCTGTCGTCGGAAGAATCAGGCAGACAACAATGGTAACGATGATCGGGAAGAGGATCGCTTCCAGCTTGGATACCGGCCGGAGCTGTTCCATCTTGATCTTACGTTCTTTTTCCGTTGTCAGAAGCTTCATGATCGGCGGCTGGATAATCGGTACCAGTGCCATGTAGGAATAAGCCGCTACCGCAATCGGTCCAAGAAGTGCGGTCTGCTGAAGCTTTCCGCAGAGGAAAATCGATGTCGGTCCGTCCGCTCCGCCGATGATGGCGATTGCTGCCGCTGCTTTGTCAGAAAATCCCATTGCCATTGCCCCGAGGTATGCTGCAAAAATACCAAACTGTGCAGCTGCTCCCAGAAGGAAGCTTTTCGGGTTCGCAATCAGCGGGCGGAAGTCTGTCATTGCTCCGACACCCATGAAAATCAGCGACGGCAGAATAGACCACTCGTCCAGTTTATAGAAATAATACAAAAGTCCACCGGTTCCATTATCCGAATCTTCAAAAGACAGCATAATGTCCGGATAGATATTTACAAGGAGCATCCCAAAAGCAATCGGGACGAGAAGAAGCGGTTCAAACCCTCTGTTGATCGCAAGATACAGAAACAAGCATGCAACTGCAATCATGATCAGGTTGCCAACCGTCAGGTTCAGAAATGCCGTCTGCTCTACAAGACGCCCTAACGTCTCAACTATATAGCTCATGTTCTAACCTCCAATTGTCAGTTGTCATTAATTTAATGTTGCAAGCAAGGTTCCCGCTTCACATGCATCTCCTACTGCAAGTTCGATACTTGCCACTGTTCCGTCTTCCGGAGCAACAACAGGGATCTCCATCTTCATCGCCTCAATGATGACAACCGGCTCTCCTCTTTTGACTTTCTGACCTACAGAAGCTTCGATTTTGAATACTTTTCCGGCCGCCCCTGCTTCCACACGGATGCTGCCTGCACCCTGCGTTTTTTTCGGAGCCGGTGCCTTTGGTGCTTTCGGTGCTGCCTTTGGTGCCGCTGCCGGCGCAGATGCCGCTCCTGCTTCATTCTTCTCTTCTACTGTAACGTCATATACGTTTCCATTTACTGTAATTGTATAACTTTTCATGATTGCTTCCTCCTATTTCCACTGACTGTTCTTTCTTCTTTTTTTAATGGAACGTACTACAAATCCGTCTGTAGAAGTCCCCTCACTTGCCGCGATTGCCGCACTGATGACTGCAACCAGCTCCAGATCATCCGTCAGATCCTCTTCCTGGACAGTCTCTTCTTCAACAGCAGCAGGTGCTGCTTCTGTCTGTTTCGGCTCTGTCTTTTTCTGCTGTGTTTTCCCGATCAGGCCGAACAGGGAAATGATAAAGGAAATGAAAATCAGTACGACAAACACGGTTCCCATTCCAAGGACTGTATTCAGACCGGCCTTCTGAAGAATTTCTCCGGTTGAATATTTGGCTGCCGCCGTAAAACTCTCCATCTCCGATTTTTCGTTAAACTCAATCGTAATCTCAGCATCTCTGTCTTCGTACTCGGCATCTGTTGTCAGCATGATGCTGTCCGAGCTCTGCTCCACAGTGAAATCTCCGTGGCTGATATAATCACCACACTCTTCAATTCCAGCTTCCCACGCATCAATCATCGTGGTAAAATTGGACGCCTGCACATTAAATCCTGACTGAAGCAGTGTCAGATTCAACTGCAGTTCACTTACATCCTTAAATGCATCCAGTTCTTCCGTAGACATCTGGCTGAAACTTGAGATCAGCGCATCCGCCTGCTCGATCATTGTATCTTCATCATAATTTGCATCAGAACTGCTGCTGCATCCGGAAAGAGTAAATACGAGGGCAAGGATGACTGCAAATAAACTAATTCTTTTCTTCAACTCGTCTCACCTCTCTATACCGTTCCGTGCTTTTTGGACGGACGGTCCTCTCTTTTTGTGAACAGCATCTCCAGAGCTCCGATCACATACTTTCTTGTATCTTCCGGACGGATCACTGTATCCACATATCCTCTTGCCGCCGCAGATGCCGCGCTTTCCTGCAGACTGCGGTACTGATCTTCTTTTTCCTTTCTCTCATCCGCAGACACGTCAGGATACATGATCTTTGCCGCAAGACCTGCTTCCATTGCTCCGATTTCGGCATCCGGCCATGCATAAACCATGTCAGCTCCAAGTGCCTTGCTGTTCATTACAAGGTAACCGCTTCCAATCGCTTTACCTGTCATAACATTCACCTTCGGCACCGTTGCATTCGCAAATGCGTAGACCAGTTTTGCCGCTTCTCTTGCAAGTGTTTTCTCACTGCATTTTGATGCCTTGAATCCATTGACATCTGTCAGTGTCAGAACCGGAATCTCAAATGCATCGCAGAATGTCACAAAATCAGCTGCTTTCCGGCATCCTTTTGCAGAAAGAGAGCCGTCAAACTCCTGCTGTACTTTGCCTTCTTCATCGTATACTTTGGAACGGTTCGCAACAGCTCCGACCGTCAGTCCGTTCATCCGGACAAAACCGGTCACCATTTCTTTTGCGTACCCTGCCTTTACTTCTATAAATTTCTGATCATCAGCGATCATCGATAACACGAGGGCAGCGTCATCGGCTCCATTTTCAATTCCCGCGCATAACCGGTTCAGGTCGTCGGTGCATTCTTCATAAGAATCGTTGTCCTCATTGTTTGCAGGAAGCATACAGATCAACTCCCGGATACCGGACAGGATTTCACTTTCTGTTCCAAGGAAATCTACATTACCGGCCTCCTCTGTCTGAAACGCCGCACCGGACGTGTCGCATTTTTCAATGTGATTGCCCGGGATCGCATTCGGGGAATTAACAAAAAGCTTTCCTTTTTCTTCCATGAATGTGAAATCGGAAAGTCCGGAAAGGATTGCAGCTCCACCGCCGCAGGTACCAAATACAGCAGTAATCTGCGGGATCACTCCTGAAGCGAGTGCCTGTTTCGCATAAATACTGCCAAACGCCTGCAATGCGTCTGTTCCTTCCTGAAGCCTGAGTCCTGCACAGTCAATCAGGCCGATCACCGGTGCCCCCATTTTCATCGCCATGTCATAAAGGCCTGTAATCTTCTTTGCGTGCATCTCTCCGACTGCTCCGCCGAGTACCGATGCATCCTGGCTGTACACATAGACCAGACTGCCGTCAATGACTCCATATCCGGTGATCACGCCATCTCCCGGAACCTTGCTTTCCTGCATGTTGAAATCCGTGTTCCTGGCTGTGACAGCGCCACCGATCTCAACAAAGCTGCCGGCATCCAGTAATTCTGAAATTCTGAAAACTGCCGGCGTTTTTGCTGCTTCATTACTCATAAACCTAGCCCTCCATTTGTGATATATTCCTAAAAGTTAAACCAAATTTTAGCCAATTATATTATACTTTTTCTAATATCCTTTTTCAAGAGTTTATGTGAAATTTTTGACATATTTTTTCACTCGTATATTGCGTTATCATATTAACGTATTAATGTTTTTTCAGCATATTTCAAGCTTTTTCTACACTTGGCCCAATATAATTTTTAGTTTCTTTCTTTATCTGTCTTTTTTTTATGAAAATTTAATAATTTTGGACTGTGTTACAAAAAATTCATTGTGTCGACACGGAAACTGTGCTAAAATAGCCATTACAGGGATGTCATAATGTTATAAAGGAATACCAAGGGAAATGACATCTTTTGTCTTTTTTATGGCATAAGCAGTAATACAGATTCAGGAAAACCCGGAAGCGTCATGTTTTCTTCCAAGTCAGAAAAGATGCGGTTTTCCGGTGCCGGCCGGGGCAGTTTCCCGCTTCTGTCTTACTTTCCCGAAAGGGAGCATCTTTCAGTGTGCGGCTAGTGCAGTACCGTTCTCTGTCAGATAGCGGATATTGTTCCAGATGCCTGAAATGACCGGATTTTATTTTTGCGGAATATCCAGTCTTTGACATATTTTTGTCTGTCTCCGCAGATAAAATCAGGAAAGCTCACCATCCGGAACAAGAAAAGGGAGAATTCCTCTTCCGTTTTTGCCAGATTGTCTTCTTTTCATGAAGGCAGAGACTACAAGGCAGACCATTCCCTGACTTCTGCTTCCGGCAGTTGTTCATTCTGTCTTAGATGTTGTTCTTTTGCGAACTATATTCCTTTACATAGTCTTTTCCAGCCGGTATATTATGGAAATGGATTTCATAATCTGTAAAAGACACCTGGCCGAAAGGCCGCTTTTGTCTGACTGAGTCCGGCATGATCTGCTGCATCAGAAAGTGTCTGTTTCAATTAGACAGCTCATCACACTTTGGTATGTTGAGTAAGTTTTCTTTCTTAATTAATATAGGGAAGAAAATGACTTGGATGATTTACGTATGAGAAATCAAAAATTAAATTGGAGGGTTTTGACTATGGGAAACACAGCTACTAAATCCAAGAAAGGTTATCCTTTTGGTTTCTACGCTTGTGCTCTGGGATTCACATTTGAAAGATGTGCATTCTACACAGTTAAATGGCTTCTTGCTATTTGGCTGGCTACGGAAACAACAAGTTCAATGGGTGGTATGGGACTTTCTTCTGTAGAAGCAGGTCAGGTTTCCGCTTATTTCGTAGCATTTACTTACATTACTCCTATGATCGGCGGTTACCTCGCTGACTACTGGGTAAGCCCGAGACTTTGCGTAGTTCTTGGTATGATTCTTATGGGTGTCGGCTACCTTATCGGATGGCAGGCAAGCAACATGACACTTGTATGGGTAATGATTATCTTTGTATCTGTTGGTACAGGTTTATTCAAAGGTAACTTATCCGGTGTCAACAGTTTGATGTTTGATGATCAGGATGAACTGAACTCAGCATTCTCTGTACAGTACTCTTTCGTTAATATCGGTTCTTTCATCGGAACGACATTCGTAGTACTGCTTGCAGATTCTCAGGGATATCAGTTCCTGCTGCTTATCGCTGGTGCTCTTCTGCTCATCGATGCAGTTTGGTTCCTTGCTAATGGCAAATCTCTTGGTGACAAGGGTAAACAGCCATTCAAGAAAGACCAGAGATCTTTCGTTGACAAAGAGAAGAAATCCGCAGAAGAAAACAAACCGCTTACATCCGGCGACAAAAAACGTATTGTTGCTATCGTAATCGTTACACTTTTCTCTGCTATTTTCTGGATTGCATGGTATATGTCCTACAACGTAGTATACTACTACTTCGGATTCGGCGACAGCTCCGAATTCCTGAACTGGGCTGACTGGAGCCTGTTCGGATGGCAGATTCCGCAGACATCCTACTTTGACTCTCTGAACGCTCTGACATGTATCGTTCTGGGACCTGTATTCGCTGTTGTATGGGCTAAAATGGCAGCAAGACCGCAGGGCGATATGTCCATGTTCAAGAAGACAGCTATCGGTATCTTCTTAGTAGGTCTTTCCTACGTAGCTATGGTTGTAGCTAACGTAATTCGTGGCGACGGACAGTGCTCATGGTTCTGGGTAATCTTGATCGCATTATTAATGTCCGTTGGTGAAATGATTTTCTCACCACTTGGAAACTCCTTTATTTCCATGTTCGCACCGGCAAAACTGATGGGATTCCTGTTAGGATTCTGGCCAATCGCTGTATTTATCGCTACACTGATTTACCCGAACCTGTACGGTGCTCTCGATGCTGGTTCAAGAGCTGGTAACTTCAACCTGTACTACAGCATCATTGCTGCAGTTGTTATCATCTGTGGTGTTCTGCTGTACGCATTCAGCGGCAAGCTGGATAAACTGGCTGATGAAAAATAATTGAAAACCAAAGGATTTCCACATATTGATTGTGTGTGATTCCTTAGAAAACAATCTGTTTTCCACAGACCGGCATGACTTTTGTCATGCCGGTTTTGTTATATCATTTTCTATGTTTTTTGTACATTTTTTACAATTTCTTCCATATAAGATTTGAACTTAAGCACCAATAGTGATAAAATATTTATAGCTAAAATTATTTCAGATAAAAAGGAGGTTTTTCTCATGACTGTTGTAGCAGACAGAATCGCCAGACTTCGTGCACTGATGGCAGAAAAAGGAATTGACGCATATGTTGTTCCGACTGCTGATTTTCACCAAAGCGAATATGTAGGCGAGCACTTCAAAGCAAGAAAATTTATTACAGGATTCAGTGGTTCCTACGGTACTGCTGTCATCGGAAAGGACGATGCCGGACTCTGGACAGACGGAAGATATTTCTTCCAGGCTGAAAACGAAATGAAAGGAAGCGGTATCCGCCTGATGAAGATGTTTGTAGGCGATACACCTTCTGTTACAGAATGGCTTGCTTCCTATGTTCCGGAGGGAGGCACTGTCGCATTTGACGGACGTGTACTTTCCATGGGAGAAGGTCAGGAGTATGAAGAAGCACTTGCTTCCAAAGGAATTCGTATCGATTATATGGAAGATCTGATCGACTCGATCTGGGAAGATCGCCCGCCTCTTTCAGACAAACCGGCATTTTTCCTTGAAGAAAAATATTCCGGAGAAAGTACCTCTTCCAAACTGGAGCGCGTGAGAAAAGCAATGTCCGAACAGGGTGCTACCGCACATGTGATTGCATCGCTCGATGATATCTGCTGGCTGTTAAATGTCCGTGGGGACGATATCGATTTCTTCCCGCTTCTGCTCTCCTACGCCATTGTAAAAATGGACAGTGTAGAACTCTATGTGGACGACAGTAAATTAAACGAACAGATCCATGCAGAATTTGCAAAGAACAATGTAAATATTCATCCATACAATGACATTTACGAAGATATCAAAACACTTTCTGCAGATGAAGTCGCTATGATCGATCCGATGAAAATGAATTATGCACTTTACAAAAACATTCCTTGCAAAATTGTAGAATGCGCAAACCCGACTATCCTCATGAAAGCCATGAAAAACCCGGTTGAACTTGAAAATATCAAAGAAGCTCATATCAAGGACGGTGTGGCAATCACAAAATTCATGCACTGGATCAAAACACGCTACGATAAAGAGGTTATCACAGAATTAAGTTCCGCTGCAAAACTTACATCCCTGCGCGCTGAACAGGAAGGCTACATCCGTGACAGTTTCGAACCTCTTTGCGCATTCGGCGACCACGCAGCCATGATGCATTATTCACCATCTGAAGAAAGTGATGTACAACTCAAGGAAGGCGGATTCTTCCTCAATGATACAGGCGGCGGTTACTATGAAGGATCCACAGACATCACCCGTACTTTTGTACTCGGTTCTGTCAGCGATGAAATGAAAAAATACTATACCGCTGTTGTACGTGCCATGATGAATCTTGCGAGAGCAAAATTCCTCTACGGATGTTACGGATACAATCTTGACGTCCTTGCAAGAGGACCAATCTGGGAACTGGATCTTGATTTTCAGTGTGGCACCGGCCATGGCGTAGGATACCTTGCAAATATTCACGAACCACCGACAGGCTTCCGCTGGTATGTCGTACCGAGCAAGAACGAACACCACCAGCTCGAAGAAGGCATGGTTATCACTGACGAACCGGGAATCTACGAAGACGGCAAATTCGGAATCCGTACCGAAAACGAATTCATCGTCAGAAAAGGAACCAAAAACAAATACGGACAGTTCATGTACTTTGAAACCATTACTTTCGCACCAATCGACCTCGATGGAATCGATCCGGAATACCTGTCCAAAACAGAAAGAGAATGGCTCAATAACTACCACAAACAAGTATATGAAAAAATTTCTCCACACTTAACAGACGAAGAAAAAGAATGGCTCAAAACATATACAAGAGAGATCTAATTTGAAATCGGGGGACGTGTTCCGACGCATCGGAGCACGTCCCCAATGTGTTAAAAAACCACCTCTCGATGCTATTGTCTGAATTTATCGAGTCTTCTAAGCAATTCTTTTCTCGACATAACTCTGGGATCCAGCATCGTTTCTGCAAAATCTTTTCGATTCTCAGGTAATTTTTGCAAATCCCAGAACTGTAAATCTGGATGTTCTTCCAAATAGATTTCTATCCATTTCCGAAATATCCTTTCTTTCTGTTCTTTGGTATCTTCCGGCAAATCTTCTATATAAACTTCTTCAAGTTGAGGAATCACTCTTTCTGCTGAATAAGTCATCTGTCCACTTTTAATAAACTGACGTGCGTTTTCGCGAATAAGCCCCTTTTTTTCATAAATGTATTCTTGGGCGCTGCTGTATTGATATCGGTTCATTTTTCCTGTAATCTTTGCTTTGACTGGATTTAAGTGGATATAATAGAAACACTGCCAGAGATATTCTTCACTTTCAATTGGGAAACTTTTAAATCTGTTTTGAAATACATGTCCATTTCTTTCCATCTTTCGGTTGTAATACAATGCATAAGCCGTCTGCACAGCTTTCATGTACTCAGAAATCTCTTTCAGTGGTCCGTGCAGGAGAAGGTGTAAATGATTCGACATAATACAGTACGCATAGATTTCCACCGTCTCTACTTCCTTCTCTTTTAAATACTTTGTCAACTTTTCTTTATGTCGATTTGTTTCAAAAATGCGTTCTCGATTGATTCCCCGGATGATTACATGATAAAAATCCGAAGAAGATTTTCTTCTACCATTTCTTGGCAATTCATCACTCCGTTCTGTAAATTTCAAATTAAAAATTGAAAATAAATAAGATACAATTTAGAAAAAAGAAACTAAAAGATATGATTTCAGATTTTTTTCATCGGGGACAGGTTCCGATACGCCGGAACACGTCCCCAAAAATATTATACTCTTTTTTATAGAAGTGTGCCACTGTTTCTTATTCTTTTTATGTATATTTCGACGACTGCTTATGTGTATTTACAGTGCATAGGTTTTCCAGATCTGTCGGTAGGTCCAGAGCAGGTCTTTTCTGGAAATTTGGTCTCCGCTGATGATATTTTTTTGTTCAAGAACTTCTCCGTTTAGTAGAAGGGTTACTTCTCCGAGTTTTTGTTTTTTTTCTACCGGGGCCTGGATCGTATCTTGCTCCTGGATCTGGATTTCGATCGTTTCTGTCTTTTTCATCAGAATCCGTTTTTGCCTGTCTGTTGCAGAAATATTCAGGAATGCATTCACAGTTCCATCATTGTATAAATTTCCATCCTGTGGTGTTGAATCCTTCACTTCTTTTTCTTTTCCTGCCTCCAGAAGTCGTATTTCGCCATTTTGCAGTGCTTCCTCCCAATATTGGCGGTATTCGTACTGGTCGAGCCCGTACTGCACCAGTTTCTTCATATCATCCCATTTATAATTTTTGTTATTCGGCCATCCGCAGGCAAGAAGTGTTACGATCAGTGTTTTGTCTCCCTGTCTTACCGCTCCCGCATAACAGTATCCTGCTTCTCCGGTAAATCCGGTTTTCCCGGTTAGTGCGCCTTCCATCATATCCAGAAATGCATTATGATTGCTGCATGTGAATTGTTTCTTCCCTGTGGTATCCTGAAATGTTTTTGTCTTTGTCTGTGTGATCCGCAAAAACGCTTCCTTTTGTGGCGATTCCATAATGCAATACCTCATAATTCTCGCCAAATCTTTCGCCGTTGTATGATGAATTCCGTCTTCGTCTTTTCCATCCAGCCCGTTTGGTGTCACAAAATTCGTGTGGTTGCACCCCAGTTTTTTTGCTTTCTGATCCATCAGACTTGTAAACTCATCCACAGTTCCTGAAATATGCTCCGCCACTGCCCACGCACTGTCATTGTGAGACTCCAGCATAATTGAGTACAGGAGATCTTCCATATAAAATTGATCGCCTTCCTTCATCCCAAGATGCACTTCCGGCTGTCTTGCTGCTTCTTTCGAAACTGTTACAATATCGTTAAGATTTGCTGTTTCCAATGCAAGAATACAGGTCATAATCTTCGTTGTACTTGCCATTGGACGCTCTTCCCCACCGTCTTTTTCAAACAGTATCCGTCCACTTTCACCATCCATGAGAACAGCTGACTGTGCATATAATTGCAAATTATCCACCTGAGCTTCTTCTTCCGCCTGTACCTGCAACACCGGAAAACCAACACTAATACAAAGTACACCTATCATAAAAATTACTCCGGCCTTCCACTTCAACCGTCTACAACTCCTCATTTTCAACAGACCACTCCCAGATCAAACTTTCTAAGACAACTCTATGAAAATTCAGACACCTTTATTCCAAAAATGTTCTTTTACCGTAATATTCATGTAAGGTTTGCTACTCATTTTGTTCATAATTTTTTCAACGGGGACGTGTTCCGGTGCATCGGAACACGTCCCCGTTGAAACGTTGAAAAATAAAAATTTTAACATTCTTCTGCGATTTTTTTGACGAGTTTTTCGGTATCGTCCCATCCGATGCATGGATCGGTAATGGACTGTCCGTAGGTGCGGTTGTCGGTGATTTCCTGGCGGCCTTCGATGAGATAGCTTTCGATCATGACTCCTTTGATGAGTTTTTTGAGATCGGTGTTATAATTTCTGCTATGCAGGACTTCGCTGACAATACGGATCTGTTCTTTGTATTGTTTGTTTGAGTTAGAGTGGTTTGCGTCTACGATGACTGCCGGGTTTTTGAGTCTGGATGTTTTGTACATTGCGCTGAGCCGGTAAAGGTCTTCATAGTGGTAGTTTGGTATGCAGGTTCCGTATTTGTCTACGCCGCCGCGGAGAATGGCGTGTGCGAGTGGATTGCCGCTGGTGGTGACATCGAGTGTCCGGTAGATAAACTGGTGGGCGCCTTGTGCTGCTTTGATAGAGTTGAGCATAACAGAAAGATCGCCGCTGGTCGGATTTTTCATTCCTACCGGGATATCCATGCCGCTTGCCGTCAATCGGTGCTGCTGATTTTCAACAGATCTTGCTCCTACAGCCTCATAGGAGAGAATGTCATCGAGGTAGCTTCTGTTTTCCGGATAAAGCATTTCGTCGGCTCCGGTGAGTCCGCTGACTTCGATGGAATGCAGATGAAGTTTCCGGATAGCGATCAAGCCTTCCAGAAGGTTTGGCTCTTTGTCCGGTTCCGGCTGATGCAGCATGCCTTTGTATCCTTCTCCTGTTGTTCTTGGTTTGTTCGTATAGATCCTCGGAATCAGAATCAGTTTGTCTTTGACTTCTTCGTTGAGTCGGGCGAGCCGTTCTACATATTCGCAGACTGCATCTTCGTTATCTGCGGAGCATGGTCCGATGATAACGAGAAATTTATCGGAATACCCGGTGAATACATTCTGAATCTCTCCATCCCGTTCTTCTTTGATTTTTTTCATGTCCGCAGACATAGGATATTTTTGTTTCAGCTCTTCCGGCTCCGGAAGTCTGGCCTGTATCTTCATTGCCATAATCTTGTCCTCTTTCTTTTTTTCTATCTTTTGCTGTCTTCTCTAAATTTGCCTGATCTCTGTTTGCTCTGTACAGTTTCAATCAAATTGCCCGTTTGCAATTATCATACATGCAGCTTGATCTCCGCTTCATCCTCTGCCTCTTCTTTAAACTGTTCCATCTGATCCGGATCGATGCCCGGCAGATCCTCCAGTTTCTGTACGCTGAATCTTCTTAAAAATTCTTCTGTCGTTCCGAAAAGAAGCGGCCTTCCCGGCGCGTCCAGTCTTCCAACTTCACAGACGAGGTTATATTCTACCAATTTGTTGACTGCGTGATCGGACTTGACGCCGCGGATCTTTTCAATTTCAATTTTGGTAACCGGCTGTTTATACGCAATGATGGAAAGTGTCTCCAGAAGAACATCGCTGAGCACCTGCTTTTTCGGCTGTTTTGCAATGCGGATCAAATACTCATAAGCCTCGGGTTTTGTGCACATCTGGCAGGAATCTTCCAGTTCAATAATGCTGATTCCTCTGTCTTCTTCTTCGTATCGTTTCTGCATGGATGAAACCGCCTCTTTAATCCGCTCTTCCGGCTCTTCTACCGCTTTTGCAATGCGTGAGAATTCCACTGCTCCTCCCATGGTAAAGAGGATGGCCTCAATGATCCCTTCCAGTTTCCGTATCTCCATTGTCCTCTTCCTCCTCATCTGTGGACAGAATCAAAATGTCCCCGAATGTTTCTTCCTGACTTGCAGTGATCTTCCCGGCTTTCATCATCTCCAGTACTGCAAGAAAGGTCACGATAACCTGTACTTTCGATGACTGTTTCATCAGCAGATCACGGAACTTAAATGACCGGTGTGTCCTTGTATATTCTGAAATGTATTCCATCTTCTCCGGGAGTGTTACTTCTTCTTTTTCAATCTTGCCAAACCGGCTTCTGACCGGGTCAATCTTATCGTTCTGACGGCGCATGACTTCCTGAAAAATCTCGTTTAACCGGGTCAGGGTCAGATCCCCGATCAGCTCGTCCAGATTTACCGGTGGTGTGTACTCGGCCACCTCTTTCGGAAGATCCGCTTCCCGGTACATCCGCCTTTCGCCTAATACTTCCCGGTCCCGCAGTTCATATGACATATACTTGTACATCTTATACTGCAAAAGCTGTTCTACCAGCTCCTGTCTTGGATCTTCTTCCTCTCCTTCTTCGTTGACTTCTTTTGGAAGAAGCATTCTGCATTTGATATCCAGAAGAGTCGCCGCCATCACGAGAAACTCGCTCATGACATTCAGATCCTCCCGTTCCATCTGCCGGATATATTCCATGTACTGGTTGGTAATCTCTACAATCGGGATATCATAAATATCTATTTTATTTTTATCAATCAGGTGCAGGAGCAGGTCCAGCGGCCCCTCAAACACCGGAAGCTTTACCGGTATGCCCATTTGGTTCCTTCTTTCTCTACGCTTCGTCTAACCGTTTTATTATACATGATCCTGCTTCTTTTCTCAAGAGATTCCGCTCCCTTCCCGCAGTTTCCCACACGCTGCTATTTTTCCTGCCGTCCGCAGATTACAACCACTTCCGCCCGGTCAAACAAGCGGATCGGGATGCTGTGTCCTCCCAGTCCTTTGCTGACAATGATATCACTCTCGCCGCGCCTGGAATGTTCTCCCGAATATTTTGGAAATAATGTCAGCTGCGGTGAAATGATTCCGCCGATCCCGGGAAGGCGTACGACTCCGCCGTGAAGGTGTCCGCACAGGACAAGGTTCATTCCCCAGTCCGCGTAGGTTTCCGCATAAAGTGCCTGATGAGCCAGCAGAATCTTATACGGACCTCCGTCTTTGACCGGACGCATGTCAAACTGTTCCGGCATCAACTGTTCCGGACTCTCATCACAAAAGGAATCATAGTGTTTCCATGGAACCTGCTTGGCAAAAAAGGAAACCGGAATTTCGAGTCCTCCGATCTGTACATTCTGTCCTCCAAGCTTCAGGGTGCAGGCTTCATTTTCGAGCATATGAATTCCGGCGTCGACCAGCCTTTTTTTATAATTCTGATAGGCCTTTCCATATTCTTCCTCGCACTCTTTCATCTTCTGCTCATGATTTCCATTGGCACAGTAAACCGGAGCGATGGACGGAAGCTGTTCCATAAAGCATGCCGCCTTCTCCGATTTTTCACCGGTACTTCGGATCAGCATGTCCCCTCCAACAAGGATCAGATCCGGCTTCTCGTCACGTACTGCGCGGAGCAGTTTTTCATTGCCTTCTCCGTATTCCTGATTGTGAAGGTCACTTAAAAAAACAATCTTCCAGTCATCTCCTGTGCCATTGGTCCCGTAATCCACATCATAGCGTGTTACTACAAAGGTATGGTTTTCATAAAAAATTCTCAAAAGCACCAGAAGCGCAAGAAAGAAAAGACACACGATAACGGTTATCATTCTGCCTTTTCCCCCGTTTCTGCCGCTGCTTTAACTGCCTCGTACAGGTCACGGATCGTGTCAAAACAATAGTCCGGCTTCCAGATGCTTGTCCGCACTTCCTCCTCATCGGCTTCTCCGGTGTAGACAACCGCCGTCTCCATTCCGGCATTGATGCCGCAGGCGATATCGGTGTAAAGCCGGTCCCCTACAACAAGGAACTCTTCCGAAGATCCCCGGCACTGCTTTGCACACAGATCCGCAATTACCCGGTTTGGTTTACCGATAAAGTGCGGCTCACGACCGACGGTATCACGGATCATCCCGCAGATAGCACCACAGTCCGGAATGAATCCGAAAGGTGCAGGACACCTCAGATCCGGATTGGTTCCGAGGAAATCCACTTCCTCCCGGAACAGCAGTTTACACGCTTTTTCCAGTTTTTCATACCGAAGTGTATCGTCAAACCCGGCAAGAACACAGGTCACATCCTGCTCTGCCTCTTCCGTCACCTGCACTCCGAATCCTTTCAGTTCTTCCACGAAAGAAGGTGTCCCAAGTACAAACACCTTCTTCCCCGCATAGTGTTCTTTCATATAAAGGCATGCCGCGTAGGAAGCAGTCATAAACTGCTCCTCCGAAGCTTCGATGCCCCATCTTGCAAATTTGTCAACATAGTCTTTCCTGCTCTTTGTAGAATTGTTTGTGATATAGAAACTCCGGCCGCCTTTTCTTTCAATCCATTCCAGCAACTCTTTGGTTCCGTCATATAATGTCTCTCCGACAGCCAGCGTTCCGTCAATATCAAATAAAAAATACTTTTTTTCTTTTAACATGCTTTTGGCTCCTTTTCCTAGACATTATATAATTTTTCTCTTCCTTTTACAACGAAAAGCTGTCCAAAACATCTTCGATTGCGTGTTTTAGCGACATGGCCGGCACATCGTCCGCCGCAGCCAGCTCCACTTCTCCGATCTTCTCCCCGTTCAGCAGATACTGTACCGTTCCAGCCTTCTGTCCTTTCTTCACCGGAGCTTTTAAAGAGGCCTTTGGCACCACTTTCTTTTCTACTCCGCTTAAATCTGCTCCGCTGACGTCGAGATAAGAGAAACCGCTCTTCTGCACGACCTTTACCTGATCCTCTTCTCCACGTTCCACTTTTACCGTTTTTTGCACGGACTCCCAGTCCGGATCCTCGTACTTCCGGCAGATGGAGAATCCATAATTCAGCAGTGTCTGAGCATCTGCAAACCGTGTCTTTACGTCCGGCGCCGCCATAATAACGGCAATCAGATCAATTCCATCTTTCTGTGCGGTGGCACTCAAACAGAATTTTGCCTCTCCTGTGGATCCTGTCTTCAGCCCGGTGGCATAGGAGTACTGTCGGATCAGCTTATTCGTATTGGAAAGGCCAAACTCTTCCTCGCCCTTTTTCGTTTTATGTACGATGGTATCCATCCAGATTTTCGTATACTCGTACACATCCGGATATTTTGTAATCAGTTCCCGTGACATCAGTGCAATATCTCTGGCTGTCGTCACATGACCGTCCGTATCCAGGCCGTTACAGTTTTTAAACACTGTATTCTCCATCCCGAGACCTTTGGCCCGTTCATTCATCTGCTGCACAAACGCCTCCTCTGTGCCGGAAATGTATTCTGCCATGGCGACACAGGCATCATTGGCACTGGATACAACGATACATTTCAGCAAGGTATCCACCGTCTGTTCTTCTCCTGCTTCCAGAAACACCTGGCTGCCTCCCATGGAAGCGGCATACTCCGAGGTGGGCACCACATCTTCTTTGTGAATTTTCCCTGCCGAAAGGGCGTCGTAAATCAAAAGAATCGTCATGACTTTGGTCACACTGGCCGGCGGTCTTCTGGTATCCGCGTCTTTTTCATACAATACTTTTCCCGTTGACGCCTCCATCAAAAAAACAGAAGGAGCCGTGACGGTCACACTTCCCGCACTTTCTCCTCCTGTCTCTTCTTCTGCCATGACGGCCATACTCCCTGAAATGCAGAACAGGACCGACGCCATCAGCATTGCTATCCACTTTTTCACTTCTTACCTCTTCATCTGGCATTTATTACATTGTAGGATTCTGCCTGCCAAAATATGTCTGTCCCATCAAGAAAGGAGCGGAAATCGAAGCTGAATCGTAAACCAGTTCCCCTTCAGCCAGGCCCGGATCTCTCCGTGCATCCGTACAGTAAATTCCTTTGCAATGGAAAGTCCAAGGCCGGAGGAAGCGGTCCTGCTTCTTGCCTCGTCCGCCTTATAAAACCGTTCAAATACTTTCCCTACATCAATTTCGTCCGGCCTGGCCGTATAGTTGGCACACTCCACCACAGCCCAGCCCTCTTTCCTGAACATGGAGAATTTCATCTTCCCCTCTCCATGATCGAGACCATTTTTGATAATATTCTGGAGCGTCCGGCGAAGCCCCGCTTCGTTTCCTTCGATCTGCAGCTGCTCCTCGGTAAGATCAATCTCCGGTTCCATGCCTCTTTCCACCCAGACATCATAATAAGAAAACGCCGTCTCGGTCAAAATCCGGTTCAGATAAAGGGGCTCCAGTTTCAGCTCATAGGTCTCATTTTTCAGTTTTGTATAGGTGAACAACTCTTCCAGCATTTCTTTCAGGCTTACAATCCGCTCCTGAATCACTTTTAGATACCGTTCCCGTTCTTTCTGCTCTTTGCTGTCTCTTAACAGCTGGAAATATCCATCAAGCGAAGTCAAAGGGGTCCGGATATCGTGGGAAAGATTCGTATAAGCATCGGAAATATCCTGCTCTTTTTTCAGATATCTCCGCCGCTGCTCTCTCTGCAGTTCCAGCATTTCATTCAGTTCATCTGTCAGTTCCCGGATGCCGAAAGCATCCATCTGCCTTGTAATCAGAAGATTGCTGTCATATTCTTTCAGAAACGCCAGCTGGCGGCAGATATCCCGTATCTGCCGCTTGTATACTGCCAGTATGATAAGAAGTACAGCCACCAGGGCCGCAAGAATTCCAATGATCCATTCCATTTATCTGATGTCCCTTCTTTGAAATACGATGGCACTGACTACAGTGAATACTGTACCGTAGACAATCGCCACCAGGGCTGCCTTAATCAGGAGATCCGGATCTCCGTGAAGCTGCAGTATACTGATCGATCCCGTTACCGTGTAAGAAAGAACGTCCACTGTCCTGTCAAATACTGTCTGGATACCTCTTCCGACCATTCCCCAGAGCAGGACCGTCATATTCATGCAGAGCATGATCGCCAGCGTCATGCTGATAATATTATTGAGAATAAGGATCGAAATTCCCATCACAATCAGAGCCAGTGCATAGTGCAGCAGCAGCTGGGTTCCGATATATCCGAGGAACTCCGATACCGGACCGATCTCCAGATATCCGTAAAATACTGCGTTGCAGAGAGCCTGAACTGCCAAAGTAAGCACAAATGTCAGTACCGTATAGAGAAATAAAATCACTGCCTTGGAAATCACCAGATCCGACCGCCTCCTGCACTGTCCTCCGATGTTTTTAATGTATCCGCTCCGAATATCTGCCGTTGCAAAGAGAACGGCAAAAATGACGATAAAAATCGCTTCCACTTTCCCCTGCGTGTTGGCATAAAACATGTCATAGAGCGTTGCTTTCTGCCCCGGTTCTGTCGGCACTGTCACATACATGCCAAGATTTTCCGCCGTATCTTCTACTCCTTCCTGCATCGTCTCCCAGTTATTGGCACTTGCCTGTGGATCCTTATATTCTTCCCGCATGGATGCAGTAGTGAGAACCAGCATCACAGTAAGCAAGATCCAGAGAATGTACTGGCTTTTTGATTTCAGCATCCGGTAAAAGTCCATTTTAATGATATTCAGCATGACCGGCACCTCCTGTCAGATTCAGATAATAATTCTCCAGCTTCTCGCTGCACACCTTCAATTCCCGGATATCCGCCCCGGCACGAATCAGCTCCCTGTTTAACCATGCGCTCCGGTCCATCTTCTCAAAGACCCACACATGGCCGGAATCCACGATCTGATACTGCTGAATTCCAAGCCGGTCCAGTATCGGCACAATCTGTTCCGGCACTCCCGTAGCAATCTCAATCCGCTCGCCGCAGCGCTCCATCAGTTCTTCCCTTGTAATCTCCTCGATCAGTTCCCCGTGATGGATAATGCCATAATCCGTCGCAATCTTGGAGAGTTCCTCCAGAATATGGCTGGAAATCACAATCGTCATATTTTTCTCTTTATTCAGTTTCAGGATGGTATCTCTGATCTCCACAATTCCCTGCGGGTCCAGTCCGTTAATCGGTTCGTCGAGCAGCAGCAGGTCCGGCTCGCCTACCAGAGCAAGGCCGATTCCAAGTCTCTGTTTCATCCCGAGGGAAAAGTGCTTCGTTTTTTTCTTTCCCGTGTCTGAAAGACCTACAATTTTCAGAATCTCCTCAATGTATCCTTTTTTATGAATTCCGAAAAAACGGCATTTCAGGTCCAGATTATCATAGGCGCTTAAATTTCCGTAAATCCCCGGTGCCTCGATCAGGCACCCGATCCGGAACCGTACATTTGCAAGTTCTTTTCCCCTCAGCCCGAATATCTCGATCTCACCGCTGCTTGGCGATGCAAGTCCGGCAAGCATTTTTAAAAACGTTGTCTTCCCGGCGCCGTTTCGTCCGATCAGTCCGTATACCGCCCCTTTCCGGACATGCATGCTGATCCGGCTGACCGCCCTGTGATGCCCGTATTGTTTTGTAAGTCCCTGGGTTCTGACTATCGTCTGATTCACTTTTATTCATCTCCTTTTTTTATTTGCTTTCATCTTACACTCTCTTTCCAAATCCTTCGCAAATAAAAAGTAAAGACTTCGTAAAGATCTCATCTGGAAAGTGTATAGCCGATTCCCCATACTGTATCGATAAACGACCGGTCCGATACTGTTTTTAGTTTCTTCCTGATATTGCTGATATGCACATCAATGGCCTTCGTTTCACCCATAAACGGCTCCTCCCACGCCGCCTCAAAAATCTCTTCCTTGCTGAATACTTTTTTGGGCCAGCTAAGAAACAGTTCCAGAATCAAAAACTCCTGCCTGGTCACTCCTTCCAGACGCACCCCGTCTACGTAGATCTGGTGCTCCTCACGGTCAAGGAGAAGTCCATTGTGCTCCAGCACTTTCGTTTCTTTTGCGCCGGAACTTTTTCTGAGCTGTACCTGGACTCTTGCTAGCACTTCCCGGATCTCAAAAGGTTTGACCACATAATCATCCGCACCGCCAAGGAGAACATCCACCTTCTCGTCCATCTCGTCTTTTGCAGAAAGAACAATAACCGGAATGGCCCCTTTTGCACGGATCTCTTTCAGAAGCGCCTCCCCGGACATGCCCGGCAGCATCAGATCCAGAAGGACCAGATCCGGCCGTTCCTACGAAAGCACAAATCTCCCTTCTGTCCCGGAAAATGCCTGTACGCAGCGGTATCCTTCCTTTTCCAGCGCTTCTTTCAGCATCTCATTGATATTGACATCATCTTCCACAATCAAAATCATATTCATCCTGTCTTCCTTCCTTTTGGCTCATCTTTTCCTATCGTAGCACGTCCGAAGTTTTCTGTAAACATAGAAAAAACAGGATGCCTTCCGGCATCCTGTCTCTGCACATCTTAGTTATATTTACGTTTTCTAGCAGCCTCAGATTTCTTTTTACGTCTTACGCTTGGTTTTTCGTAATGTTCTCTCTTACGAATCTCCTGCTGGATACCAGCTTTTGCGCAGTTACGTTTGAATCTGCGTAAAGCGCTGTCTAAACTTTCGTTTTCTTTAACGATTACATTTGACATAGTCTCACACCTAACCTCCCCTCCAGTCCTGTATTGTGCATCATACGACTGTTCGGGTATTTTATTGCACTACAAGTATTATACCATATTTTCTTTATCCGTCAAGGAGTTTTTCGCATCTTTGTGCGCGCTTTTGCGGGATTATGCCAGCTGTTCCTTTGCGGTTTCTCTTGCTTTTTCCAGTGCAGCATCCACGCCATCCGGATTCTTGCCGCCGGCCTGTGCCATGTTCGGGCGTCCGCCGCCGCCTCCGCCGACCAGTCCTGCGATGGCTTTGATCAGGTTTCCTGCATGGGCGCCTTTCTTCACCGCGCCGTCTGTCGCCGTCGCCATCAGGCTGACTTTTCCGTCTGTCACAGATGCGATCACGATGACTCCTTCACCGACTTTTTCCTTTAACTGATCGCCGAGATCACGCAGTCCGTTCATGTCTACGCCTTCGACTTTTGTTGCGATCACGGAAATTCCATCGATCACTTCTGCCTGATCTGTGACATCTCCCATGGCATCCTTTGCCAGTTTGCTCTTCAGGCTTTCCACTTCGCTTCTAAGCTCTTTGTTCTCTGCCTGCAGATGGCTGAGCTTCTCTTCCAGATGATCCGGTGTCGTCTTCAAAGCCCTGGAAGCCTCATGAAGAATCATTTCCAGATTTGCATAGTATTCCATCAGTCCTTTGGAAGTCAGTGCCTCGATACGGCGCACACCTGCTGCCACACCTGCTTCGGAAACAATCTTGAAGGATCCGATGGATGCAGTATTGTCCACGTGTGTTCCACCGCAAAATTCCTTGGAGAATTCTCCCATGCTGACAACGCGGACGATCTCTCCGTACTTTTCACCAAACAAAGCCTGCGCCCCTGTCTTTTTTGCCTCTTCGATCGGAAGGTTTTCTACCTTCACCGGAAGTGCATCGGCAATGGCCTTGTTTACGATATCTTCTACGTTTTTGATTTCTTCCGGCGTCAGTGCGGAGAAATGTGTAAAGTCAAAACGAAGTCTTGCCGCATCCACGTAGGAACCAGCCTGCTCTACGTGCGTTCCAAGTACGGTACGCAGTGCCTTCTGAAGCAGATGAGTCGCGCTGTGGTTTCTAGCAGAAAGTCTTCTGTTCTCCTCATCTACTTTCAACACAACCGTCTCACCGGTACGGATCATACCTTTTGCTGTATATCCGATATGAGCGATCTTGCCGCCCAGGAGTTTCTTTACGTCTTTTACTACGAATTCAAAGTTTCCATCTTCGGAAGTAATCACACCTTTGTCTGCATTCTGTCCACCGCTTGTCGCATAGAACGGGGTCTCTTCTACAAAAATTGTACCTTCCACGCCTTCGGTCAGCGCATCGGTCAGTTCGGTCTCTGTCGTCAGCACTGTTACCTTGGATCTGTGTGTCAGTGTCTCGTATCCAACAAAGGTAGATGTGATCGACGGATCGATGGACTCATAAACTGTCACATCTGCTCCCATGTAGTTTGTTACGCCTCTGGCTGCACGTGCGGTCTCCCGCTGTACCTGCATGGCTTTCTGGAATCCTTCCTCGTCTACAGAAATTCCCTTTTCTTCCAGGATCTCTTTTGTCAGATCCAGCGGGAATCCATATGTGTCGTAAAGCTTGAACGCATTGTCTCCAGAAAGAATCTTCTCTCCTTTTTCGTTCATCTCTGCTTCCATCTCTGCAAGGATACCAAGTCCCTGGTCAATGGTTTTATTAAACTGGTCTTCCTCTTTGCTGATAACATTAAGGATGAAATCTTTCTTTTCTTCCAGTTCCGGATATCCGTCTTTAGATCCGGCGATTACCGTCTCGCAAAGACCGGACAAGAATTTTCCTTCGATATTCAGAATTCTTCCGTGACGGCATGCGCGGCGCAGGAGACGTCGAAGCACGTAGCCTCTTCCCTCGTTGGACGGCATGATTCCGTCGGAAATCATAAATGTCACGGAACGGATATGGTCTGTGATGACACGGATGGAAATATCCGTCTTCTCATCCTCTTTGTAAGTCACGCCCGCAATCCGGCATACATGGTCACGGAGCGCTTTCATTGTATCAATATCAAAAATGGAATCCACGTCCTGTACAACACTTGCCAGACGCTCCAGTCCCATTCCGGTATCGATATTCTTCTGTTCCAGTTCGCTGTAATTGCCGTGTCCGTCGTTATCAAACTGGGTGAATACGTTGTTCCAGATTTCCATGTAACGGTCGCACTCACAGCCTACTGTACAGTCCGGTTTGCCGCAGCCGTATTTTTCGCCGCGGTCATAGTAGATCTCGGAACATGGTCCGCAAGGTCCGGAACCGTGCTCCCAGAAATTGTCTTCTTTTCCAAACTTGTAAATCCGGTCTGCCGGGATGCCCATCTCCTTGTTCCAGATATCAAAGGCTTCCTGATCATCCACGTAAACGGACGGATACAGGCGGTTTGGATCAAGTCCTACCACTTCGGTCAGGAATTCCCAGGACCAGTGGATCGCCTCTCTTTTAAAATAATCTCCGAAGGAAAAGTTCCCGAGCATCTCGAAAAAGGTACCGTGTCTTGCGGTCTTTCCTACGTTTTCGATATCACCGGTACGGATACATTTCTGGCATGTAGCCATCCGTCTTCTCGGCGGAATCTCCTGTCCGGTAAAGTATGGTTTTAATGGTGCCATCCCGGAATTGATGAGCAACAAACTCTTATCGTTGTGCGGCACCAGGGAAAAACTTTTGTGAACGAGATGTTCTTTGCTCTCGAAAAAGTCCAGGAACATCTTTCTTAACTCATTGACTCCATAAGTCTGCATGACGCTGTCTGCCTCCTCATTGTATATTTCAAGCGTTCTCTCTTCTTTTGCTTATCTTATTAATCATACTGGATTGCACGGAAGGTGTCAAGATTCCTTCTCCCCGGAATGCAGGACTTTCTGCGCAAAATGGACGGACTGCATGGCGTCTTTCCCGTAAAAATCCGCTCCGATCATGTCTGCATACTCCTGATTGAGCACCGCTCCGCCCACCATAACCTGGCAGTCCGGCTTTTCTTTTCGGAGCAGCCGGATGGTTTCCTCCATATTGACCACAGTCGTTGTCATCAGAGCGCTTAATCCCACCAGGCGGATGTCCTCTTTGACCGCTGTTTCCACGATCCGCTCCGGATCCACGTCTTTTCCCAGGTCAATCACATCAAATCCGTAATTTTCCAGCAGCACTTTGACGATATTTTTCCCAATATCGTGGATGTCGCCCTTGACCGTGGCAAGAATGATTTTTCCGTTTTTCTCCTGCACAATGCCGCTTTGTTCCATCGTATCCTTGAGTACCGCAAAGGCCTCTTTCGCCGCATCCGCACTCATCAAAAGCTGCGGAAGGAACAGCGTTCCCTGCTCAAACCGTTTTCCCACCGTGTCAAGGGCCGGAATCAGATGCTGATTGATAATGGAAAGAGGCTCCTCCGTCTCTGCAAGGGCTTTTGCCAGACGGCCTGCTTCCTCTTTCAGCCCCCGCTCAATGGTGTAACGCAGATCCATCTCCCCGGTTTTCCGGTCGTTTCCAGTTCCGGAAGCACCGCCGGCACTGTCTGTCTTCCCGGATGCCGGACTGCCTGTCCGGGCCGGTCCGGCCGGTTTATAATCTGCATACGCCGCAATATACGCTTCACAGTTTTTATCAAAGTTCATCAACGCTAGATAGGAACGGTAGGCCTTCATCATCTCTTCGGATCCCGGATTGATGATGCCCGCGGTCAGGCCTTTCTGCATGGCAAGGGCATAAAAGACGGAGTTTACTGCCGGGCGGTACGGAAGCCCGAAGGAAATATTGGACACGCCAAGCACCGTGCGGACATGGTATTTCTTCCGTACCATCTCCAGTGCCTGAAGCACCGTGATGGCTCCTTCCGGCTCGGAACTGATAGTCATGGTCAGCACATCAATGACAATGTCTTTCGGTCTGATTCCGTACTTTGCAGCCTCCCGGATAATCTTTCCGGCCACTTCCACACGTCCTTCGGCGGTCTTTGGAATTCCGTTTTCATCCAGTGCAAGGCCGATCACCACACCGCCGTATTTTTTCACAAGCGGGAAGACCATGTCCATGGATTCCTGTTTTCCGCTGACGGAATTGACCATCGGCTTTCCATTATAAATCCGCATGGCGCGCTCCATGGCTCTTTGATCCACCGTATCAATCTGCAGCGGCAGGCTCGTAATGCCCTGAAGCTCCTTTACAACTTCCTCCATCATGGCCGGCTCATCAATATCCGGCAGGCCCACATTGACGTCCAGAATATGGGCTCCCTGCTCCTGCTGGCGGATGCCTTCCTTTAAAATATAATCAATATCATGCTCTTTTAACGCCTGTTTGAAGCGTTTCTTTCCGGTCGGATTGATCCGCTCTCCAATAATCACCGGGCAGTCGCCAAGTACCACAGCCTGTCCGTAGGAGGAAACAATCGTCTCCGTTTTTTCCGTTGGAACCTGGATCTGCATACCCCTGCATGCCTTTGTCATGGCCCGGATATGAGCCGGGGTCGTACCACAGCATCCACCAATGATGCAGGCTCCGGTCTCCACAAGCTGCTTCATCCATCCCGCAAAAATCTCCGGCGTCACATCGTAGCATGTCTTTCCGTCTCTCTGCTTTGGAAGACCCGCATTCGGCTTTACAATCACCGGAACACTGGCATGTCGGCAGATCTCCTTTAAAATCGGAAGCATCTGCTCCGGTCCCAGTCCGCAGTTGATTCCAAGAGCATCCACGCCGAGTCCTTCCAGCATGGCCACTGTCCCCGTCACATCGCCCCCGGTCAGCAGTTTTCCTCTTTCATCAAAAATCAATGTCGCAAAAACCGGAATACCGGTCTGCTCTTTTGCCGCAAGAACTGCAGCTTTGACTTCGTACGTATCGCTCATGGTTTCTATGTGAATCAGATCCGCCCCTGCCTCGGCTCCGTAACGGGCCGCCTGAGCAAAGGCTTCGTAAGCCTCGTCAAAGGACAAATCTCCCATTGGCTCTAGCAGCTTTCCCGTCGGCCCGATATCCAGCGCCACGTAATGTCTGCCGTCATCCTTTCCGGCCAAAGCTCTGGCGGTCTTGACATTGTCTACCGCAGCAAAGATAATCTCCCGCAGAGAACAGTCCTCGTCATGAAATTTCAGTGCATTGGCCCCAAAAGTATTGGACAGCACGATGTCGCTCCCGGCCTCATAATACTGTCTGTGGATCTCGATAATCTCTTCCTTTCTCTTCAGATTCCATGTCTCCGGAAGCTCTCCGGGCTTTAAACCTCTCTCCTGCAAAAGTGTCCCCATTCCACCGTCTAAAAACAGGAGCTCTTTTCCAAGCCGCTCTCTCATATCTGGTCACTCCTTCTTACTTGCTGTCTCTTCTGTATGCGCAGTCTGTCTTTTCACAGACCTCGCACCCCTGCCTGTGACAGGGCGTCTGCTCCGTACTGATTCCGATCAGTGCTGTCACCGATTTGGTGGGCGTCAGCATGAAACTTTTTGTCATCGTAAGACCGATGGTCTTGTCCGCCTGCAGAATCTTCAAAAGCATCTCCTGATGGCAGATATCAAAATCTCCATATCCAGGGCTGAATCTTGGACGGAGGTATTTTCCTTCTTCTGCCATTTCCTGTGCGATCCGATCCTGACAGCTGTCACAGTACTCCTCCAGAAGCGCTGCTGCACAGGCCTGCAGGACAACCGCTTTTGCCATCTCCGTCACAGAAGCCCTGCGGATCATCTGGTCAGCTTCCGGCCCAAGAGTCGCCGCAAACACTGCTGCCTGTCTGCATCCTTTCATGTTTTTAGAAAGGCTTCTGCTTTTGATTTCCCAATCTCCGATTTTCAAGGTCTCCCCCTCCTGAGATAATTCAAAAATGCGATAGATGAATCGCTCTCTTACCCCGGAAGAAAGCTCCTCCATGGAGCTTTCCACCAAAGCAAGTGTCTGTTCATCTATCGCATGTCTTCCATATCCCAGATAACGGACAGCCTCCCTTATCTTTCTATTCATCTACAATCTCCGATAGATTCTCCATGATCGCCCTTGCAACCTCCGGCTTGTTCATGGAATAAATGTGGATATTATTGATGCCGTTTGCAATCAGGTCGATCACCTGATCCGTCGCATATGCCACGCCTGCCTGGCGCATTGCCTTCGGATTGTCACCGAACCGGTCTACCACTGCTTTGAACCGTTCCGGCAGATAAGTTCCGGACAGTGAACAGATCCTCTTGATCTGGCTTTTGTTTGTGACCGGCATGATGCCCGGAAGCACCGGAACCGTGATTCCTGCCTCCCGTATCTTATACAGGAAGTTGTATAAGATATGATTGTCAAAAAACATCTGGGTCGTCAGGAAATCCAGCCCGCAGTCCACCTTTTCTTTCAGGTGGCGGATATCCTCCTTCTGAGTCGCGCTCTCCACATGACCTTCCGGATAGCAGGCTCCGCCAAGGCAGAAATCCCCGCTCTCTTTCAGAAGCTCGATCAGCCCGATGGCATGCTGGAACTTGTCCTCCGCCGGGTACTCCATTCCCTCCGGAATGTCGCCCCGAAGAGCCAGCACATTTTCAATGCCTTCTTCTTTTAATTTTTTGATCACTTCCCGCACTTCTGCTTTCGTAGAAGAGACGCAGGTCAGGTGCGCAAGGCTTGGCACCTTCAGATCGTTCTGAATGTGGGATGCGATACCCACCGTATTCTTGCTTGTGCCGCCGCCGGCGCCGTAGGTGACGCTGATGAAGGACGGCTTGACTGTCGCAATCTCGTCCACCGCCTTCAGGACGCTCTCATATTTGTCATCCGTCTTCGGTGGAAACACCTCAAAGGAAATATGTACTTTTCCTGATTGTAATTTTTCTCTTATTTTCATGTTGTACTCCTAAGCTGTCTATGTTTTATTCTTTACAGGCTCTCATAAAGCTCTTCGTACTGCCTTGCGGAATTCTTCCAGGAGAAGTCTTTCTTCATGCCCTGCTCTACGATCTTGTTCCAGTCACGGCGTTTGTCATAATAAATCTTCTCCGCGTACCGGATGGTTGCAAGCATCTCATGGGCATTGTAGTTTGCAAAGCTGAAACCGGTTCCTGTCTTTTCAAATTCATTGTACGGCTCTACCGTATCTTTCAATCCTCCGGTCTCTCTGACAATCGGTACGGTACCGTAGCGCAGACTCATCAGCTGGCTCAGTCCGCACGGCTCGAAGAGAGACGGCATCAAAAAGGCATCACAGGATGCATAAATCTTATGGGAAATCGGCTCAGAATAATAAATATTTGCCGATACTTTACCCTGATATTTCCATGCAAAGTGGCGGAACATATTTTCGTAACGCTCTTCTCCTGTTCCAAGAGCCACGATCTGAACCGCATCCTGACAGAGCTCATCCATCACATACGCAATCAGATCAAATCCCTTCTGGTCAGTCAGACGGGATACGATACCGATCATCATGGTTTTCTTATCCTGATTCAGTCCAAGTGCCTCCTGAAGCGCAAGTTTATTCTTTACCTTTTCCTTGCGGAAATTCGTCACATCGTAGTGGTACTCGATCATCGGGTCCGTCGCCGGATTCCACTCATTATAATCAAGACCATTTACGATACCGGACAGACAGTTGGATCTTGCATTCATCAGACCGTCCAGGCGCTCTCCGTAGAACGGCTGCTTGATCTCTTCTGCATAGGAATTGCTGACGGTCGTCACCTTGTCCGCATAAACGATACCGCCCTTTAACAGGTTGGCATCTTTGTATGCTTCCAGCTTGTCCGGCGCGAAATAATATGCCGGAAGTCCTGTGATGTCCTTCACTGTCTTCGTATCCCAGATTCCCTGGAACTTGAGGTTGTGAATCGTCATCACCGTCTTGATGCCGCGGAAGAATTCGTTGCCGTATCGGAAATTGTCCAGATAAACCGGCACAAGTCCTGTCTGCCAGTCGTGGCAGTGAATGATATCCGGGCGGAAATCAATCAGCGGAAGGGCGCTTAATGCTGCCTTTGAGAAGAACGCGAACTTCTCAATATCCCATTTCGTATCGCCGTACGGAGTAAATCCGTTGAAATAGTATTCATTATCGATGAAATAGAAAGTAATGCCCTCATGAACAAGCTCCAGAATTCCGACATACTGCTCTCTCCAGTTTAAGTCCATATAAAAATGTATTTTATATGTCAGTTTTTCTTTCCACTCTTCTTTCATACACATGTATTTCGGAAGCATTACTCTGACATCGTACTCTTCTTTGTCAAAATATTTTGGTAAGGAACCTACAACGTCTGCGAGTCCTCCTGTTTTGATAAATGGAACCGACTCAGATGCTACAAATAATATTTTCTTCATAAGTCTTCCTCCTGAATAAAAACATAAACTATGGACTTATTATACCGCATTTTCCGGCATTTGCAAAGAATTTATCGATGTTTGTATTCTAATCGGATCGTATCCGCTACCAGGGCGATAAACTCCGAATTGGTCGGTTTCCCTTTCCCGTTGCTTACTGTATAGCCAAACAGATCATCCAGAACATCAAGCTTTCCCCTGCTCCATGCCACTTCAATGGCGTGGCGGATGGCCCGCTCCACTCTGCTTGCCGTTGTCTGGTGCTTTTTAGCTACCGTCGGATAGAGGATTTTCGTAATGGCATTCAGAACATCCATATCTTCCACCGCCATGATAATCGCATCTCTCAGATAGTGATATCCTTTGATATGTGCCGGAATCCCGATCTCATGGATCATATCAGTCACCCTCGTCTCCAGAGGCTTTGCGTCTTCTTCTCTCTTTCGTACCTCCATCGCCTGCATAGAGGCTTCCATATGTCTTTTGCATCTTGTGCTTTTGATTTTCTCAATCAGTACTTCGTTCCGAAATGGCTTCATAATGTAGTAGGCCGCACCTTTGCGGAATGCATCTTCTGTAATCTTCTCCTGTCCAACCGCTGTAACAATGATAAAATCCGGCCGTTTCTGGATTGTCCTGTCTTTATTGACCATGTCCATCACACTTAATCCGTCGACTTTCGGCATGATCAGATCCAGCAATACGACATCAGGTTCTTTTGTTTTTATAATCTGATAGACGTCTTCCCCATTGTTCGCCTTGCCGACGAGGGAAAGATCTTTGTCCGATGTGATAATATTTCCCAAAAGTTCCAGCATTCGTTCATTGTCGTCTGCGATCGCTACATTTACTTGATCCATTTTCCTTTCAACCTCCGCTTTCTCCCATTCTTTCCTAAAAAACGCTACGATCACTATTATAAATTTCACATTTTGCCAAATCAAGAAATTGCTGTCGTAACAATTCGACATCTCCCTGCATTCTTTTTCCTTATCTGACATGGTTCAACATATTCCCGATGTAGATCCCGTACCCCCTGGCCGCGTTCTGGACAAAAACATGGGTTACTGCTCCCACCAGTTTCCCATCCTGAAGAATCGGGCTTCCGCTCATTCCCTGCACAATTCCGCCGGTCAGGCCGAGGAGCTTTTCGTCCGTCACCTCGATTACGAATGCCTTATTTGCTTCCCTGGCATTCCAGTCGATTTTTGTAATACGAATCCGGTAGTCTTCCACCTCTCCGCTGACTGCACACCGGATCACGGCATCTCCGGTGTGAACCTCTTTTTTTGCAGCCGCCGGAACCGGCTCCTGATCCGAAAACAGTGCGTCAATCCGGTCAATGGTTCCGTAAATTCCTTCCTCGGTATTTTGGTCGATGGATCCAAGGATATTGTAATTATTGTAGACAATCACGCCTTCCATTCCTCCCGGATCCCCCGCCTTTCCTTTCTGGATATCCTGAATGCTGGTCGTGTAAAGGCGTCCGTCCCCAATTTCCAGAAGTTCGTTCGTATCCGTATCACGGATTCCATGGCCAAGCGCGCCAAAATGACTCTGACTGTCCAGAAAGGTAATCGTTCCCAGCCCCTGTTCATTGTCCTTTACCCAGATACCAAGTTTCTTTCCCTCTTCACTGTCAACCAGTTCGGTCTTCACATCCAGGTATTCTTCCTCCCTGCGCAGATGAAGGACAACTTCACTTGCTTCTTCCCGGGCCACCGCCGCCTGAAGCTCTTTTTTCGTACCAATCTCTTTTTCATCGACTCCTACAATGTAATCTCCCGGTTTTACCAGATGTCTGGCAGGCTCCTTTGCGATCCCGTCCGCATCCTCCACAGCCTCTGTCCCAAGAACCATCACACCGTCTGTCTCCAGATAAAGCCCCACCGGCATACCTCCGGGAATGACAAGATTTTCGTCAATTTCCGATGTACTGACCTCCTGTTCAAACTGTCCCTGCTTCCACTCCAGAAAACAATAGCTCCCACCCAGGAGCATAAACGCCACAAGCACGATCAGCACGCCCCTTCGATACCATTTCACCCACATAACGCCGCCTCCTAAAAAACTGAATATTCTGAAAATGATCATTGGGGACGGGTTCCTTTGCATCGGAACACGTCCCCAATTAGTATTTTCAAAACCATGTATTCTATTCTGTTTTTTTCATGTTTCCGGCAAGCTTTTTCATTTCCCGGGCTGTGGCAAGAACTGCATGCGTGATTTCGGCTCCTCCCAGAATCCTTGCGAGTTCCTGGATTTCTTCGTCTTCATTCAGAAGCCGGATTCCGGTTGTTGTTTTCTGATCATCGGTCTGTTTTTCGATCAGGTAATGTGCGTCTGCCATGGCTGCGATCTGGGCCAGGTGGGTGATGCAGAGAACCTGATGGCGTTTTCCGAGGAGTGCCATTTTCTCGGATACTTTCTGTGCGGTTCTGCCGCTGATTCCGGTATCGATTTCGTCAAAGATCAGTGTCTCAACTTCATCTTTGTCAGCCAGTACAGATTTGACGGCCAGCATGATTCTGGAGAGTTCTCCTCCGGATGCTACCATGCCGAGGGGCTTTTTCTTTTCTCCCGGATTGAGGGAAATCATGAATTCCGCCTCGTCTTTTCCGTATTCGGTGAAATCGGAAAGAGGCCGGATCTCTGTCTCAAATTCAACGTTCAGGAAATTCAGGTCGAGAATTCCCTGACGGATTTCTTCGGAAAGTCCTTTTGCATAGGATTTCCGGATCCGGGTCAGCTGATCCGTCCAGATCTGAAGCTCTTCTAGTGCTTCTTCTTTCTGTTTTCTAAGCTGTTCCAGATATGCGTCATAGTCTGCCAGTACAGCGAGTTTTTTTTCGGTCTCTTCCGCGTATGCCAGAATGTCCTCAATGGTCTTTCCGTATTTTGTTTTGAGATGATTGATCGTATTGAGCCGGTTTTCGGTCTCATAAAACTCTTCTTCGGAGAAGCGGAATTCTTCCTGACAGTCGGAGAGTTCCCGGTTGAAATCATTCAACAGGCTGTCGATCTCCAGCAGTTCTCCGTAAAGCTCTTTAATATGTTCATCATACGCCGATGCTTCCGACATGGCGTGGATGGCTCTGCTTAACAGACTGGATGCCGATACATCGGAGAGTTCCCCTGTGCACTGGTAGGCTTCCTGAATGCTGTCTGTGATTTTCTTTGCATTGAGCATCTTTTTATAGCGCTGTTCCAGTTCCTCATCCTCTCCGGTTACAAGGGATGCTTCCCGGATTTCCGATGCCTCAAAGGAAAGGAAATCGGCCTCTTTCCTGCGCTCGGTCTCTGCTTTGTCCGCCTCTTCCAACGTCTTTACCGCCTCCCGGTATACACGGTATGCGTCCCGGACTTTTTTCTTTACCGGATCTGCCTCTTCCTTTGCGTAGGCATCCAGAATTTCCAGATGCTTTTTCTTGTACAGCAGGGACTGGTGCTCATGCTGTCCGTGAATATCAATCAGGATCTCCGCTGCTGCTTTCAGCCGCCCGATGGGAACCATCTCTCCGTTGATCCTGCTGATACTCCTTCCGTCCATGAGTTTTCTGCTCAGAACCACAATCCCGTCCTCCGGTTCAATTTCGAGTGCTACAAGCTTTTCTTTCTGTCTCGGATCCCGGATATAAAAGACCATTTCCACCAGTCCGTAATCCGCCCCTTCGCGGAGCATGGAGGCGCTGTATTTTCCTCCGAGAGCCAGATGTACTGAACCAAGAA
This sequence comes from Pseudoflavonifractor sp. BSD2780061688st1 E11, assembly GCF_005844125.1. Classification (NCBI taxonomy): domain Bacteria; kingdom Bacillati; phylum Bacillota; class Clostridia; order Eubacteriales; family Oscillospiraceae; genus Pseudoflavonifractor; species Pseudoflavonifractor sp. BSD2780061688st1 E11. Next base: position 69,881 of record NZ_SPHM01000008.1, on the reverse strand, counting down.
GAAGGGACTTTCCCGCTCCGGTCTCCCCGGTCAGGATATTCAGCCCGTCCTTCCATTCGACTTCTGCCTCTTCGATCAGCGCCAGATTTTTTACGTGCAGACTTTGTAACATGTCTCCTCCATTTTCTATGCACATCCGTCCGGCTGCAGTTACATGACCATTCCTCTGAGCCGGTCCATCACTTCCACTGTTTCTTCCCTGCTTCGGATGGCACACATGATCGTGTCATCCCCTGCAATACATCCGGCAATCTCATGCCACTGCATGGCGTCAATGGCTGCCGCAACAGCCATGGCCATTCCCGGCACGGTTTTGATAACCAGAATATTTTCTGCCATATCCATTGACGCAAAGCCATCCCGTAAAATACGGATGTACTTCTCGCTCATTTCTTTTCCATCATGCCTGAGAAGGGCATATTTCTGTCTCCCGTTCTCTGACGGCACCTTCGTCAGTTTCAGATCCCTGATATCTCTGGAGACGGTTGCCTGTGTCACCTTGAATCCCGCCTCATTTAAGCGCTCTGCCAGCTCTTCCTGTGTCTCGATATCATATTTCCGGATCAATTCCACAATCTTTGCATGTCTGTTTACTTTCATTCGGCTAATTTCCTTTCATTTTTTCCCGCAGTGTCTCCAGGAAACTGATCCTGCTTAACCGGATCAGTTTCGTCACTTCTTTGGCTTTTCGGATACGCACCCGTTCTCCTGTTTTCAGCCTCATAATGTCGGTTCCATCAAAGGTCACGACCGCTTCTTCCTCTTCTTTGTTTCTTCTGGATCCGATCTCCACTTCAATCAGATCAGCATCCGATACGACAATGCTGCTGTTATTCAGGGAGTGTGAACAGATCGGCGTAATCAAAATCAGCGATGCCGTCGGCTCCACAATCGGACCGCCTGCCGACAGATTGTAGGCAGTAGATCCGGTCGGCGTAGAGATAATCAGGCCATCCGCCTGATAGGAAGTCAGATACTCTCCGTTCACATATAGATTCAGCCTGACAATATGAAGCGATTCACTTCTTGTTACAACTATATCGTTGAGTGCCGTATCTGTCCTCAGATCTTTAAGCGTTCCCGAAAGCATCATCCTGTTTTCCACAGAATATTCTCCCGCCAGCAGCCGGTCCAGTGCCGGAATCAGATTCTGCACCTCCGCTTCTGTCAGATATCCAAGTGTTCCCATATTCACTCCGAGAATCGGAACATCCCGTCCCAGGAGCTCTCTGGCCGCAAGAATCAATGTCCCGTCACCTCCGATGACAAGGGCGCAGTCGATTGTTTCCTGTTCCGCCTCTTCCCGGTTCAGAATGCAGCGCACACCATGACTTTCCAGATAAGACACCGCCTGCTTTGTCACTCTATGATGTTCGTCTTTTCCACTGTTTGTGATAATGTAAATCTGTTTCATCTTTCTATTTTGCCAGTGTCTCAAAGGCCTCTGTCACGACACGTTTGATCGCCTCATCTGACGGCACATCCCGATCCTCCTCCCCATTTGTTTTCTTTAAGTGGACCAGATATTCGATATTTCCCTCCGGTCCTTTGATTGGGGAGAAGGTCAGATCCTTCACCGTAAATCCGATGGAAGCTGCATAGTCCGTCACCATCCGGATCACTTCTTCATGTGTGCTTCTTTCCCGCACGACCCCTTTCTTGCCGACTTTTTCCCTGCCGGCCTCAAACTGCGGCTTGATCAGCGCCACAATCTCTCCGTCCTTCGTCAGATACTGATAAATCGGAAGAAGAACCTTGGTCAGGGAAATAAAGGATACATCGATGGAAGAAAAGTCAATCGGCTCTCCCAGATCCTCCGGCGTCACATAGCGGATATTGGTCTTTTCCATGCATACCACCCGCTCGTCCTGCCTCAGTTTCCAGGCAAGCTGTCCTCTCCCCACATCAATGGCAAATACTTTTTTTGCCCCGTTCTGAAGCATACAGTCTGTAAACCCTCCGGTGGAGGATCCCACGTCCGTGCATACTTTATCCTGCAGCTCCACGTCAAATTCTTTCATGGCTTTTTCCAGTTTCAGTCCGCCTCTGCTGACATAGGGGAGCGCATGGCCCCGCACCTCAATGGCGACATCCTCCGGAAACGTTGTCCCGGCCTTGTCCTCCCTTTGTCCGTCCACAAAAACATTGCCGGACATGATAACTGCTTTTGCCTTTTCTCTGGATTCAGCCAGATTTCGTTTTACAAGTAATACGTCCAGACGTTCTTTCATTTTTTACTGGTCTCCTTTTTTCATTGCTATCTCATGCTGCATACCCGCATAGACGGTCAGAACCTTTTTCAGAATCGATTCTTTGTCCAGCATGACCTCTTTTCTCAGCATATCCACACTGCCGTGTTCAATATAATCATCCGGAAGAGTGATGTTTAAGATCCGGACATCCAGAGCCATTCGATTGGCAAACTCCAGCACCCGTTCTCCAAAACCGCCGCTTTCTACATTTTCTTCAATTGTTACCAGAAGTCTGTGATCTTCCGCCAGCTTTGCAATCCGCTCTTCATCCAGAGGCTTTACAAATCTGGCATTGATCAGGCTTGCATTGAGACCCGCCTCTTTTAGCTTTTCCCGGACTTTTGCAGCCGTTTCAAACATATGACCGACACTGATCAGGGCAATGTCCTCCTCCTCAAAGACTGCTTCTGATTTTCCATATTCTATCGCCGGCCGGAACTCCCGGTATCCGTCATATGCCGTTCCTCTTGGATAGCGGATGGCAACCGGTCCTTTGGTAAATCCGATAGCAAACCTGATCATATCCGCAAACTCCCATTTATTCTTCGGGGACATCACTGTCATGTTCGGAATCATGGACAGATAGGACAAATCAAAAATCCCCTGATGAGTCTCGCCGTCACTTCCGACCAGTCCGCCTCTGTCCACGGCAAACACAACCGGAAGATTCTGAAGGGCCACATCGTGAATGATCTGGTCAAAGCCCCTTTGCAGGAAAGAAGAGTACACCGCAAACACCGGTTTGAGTCCACCTGCGGCAAGCCCTGCTGCAAAGGTCACTGCATGTCCTTCTGCGATTCCCACGTCAAAAAATCGTTCCTTGTATTTCCGGTGGAACGGGGCAAGGCCGGTTCCGTCTTCCATTGCAGCCGTGAGGGCCACAAGAGATGGCTCCTTTGCGCCCATCTCATACATAACTTTTGCAAACACATCAGTATAGGTGTCTTTCTCTTTCTTTTTTAAAGGTTTTCCTGTGCGGATATCAAAGGGCTCCGTACCGTGGAACCGGGACGGCTCCTCCTCAGCAGGAAGATATCCTTTTCCCTTTTTCGTCAGAACATGTAACAGCACCGATCCCTGGACCTTCTTCGCCTCATGAAAGGCACGGACAAGTTCTTTGATATTGTGCCCGTCCACCGGTCCCAGATAGGTGATCCCCATATCTTCAAAAAACATTCCCGGGACAAACAGCTGCTTGATACTGCTCTTTGTCTTTCTCAGATGATTCATGATCTGATCGCCGCCTGACGGAATTTTGCGAATCGCCTTTTCGAGACTTTTCTTCAGGTTCGTATAGGCATCCGCCGTCCGGATTTCATCCAGATACCAGGACATCCCGCCCACGTTCTGAGAGATCGACATCTGATTATCGTTGAGCACAATGATAAAATTTGTCTTCAGATTCGAAGCATTGTTCAGTGCCTCGAATGCCATTCCGCCTGTCAGGGCACCGTCCCCGATGACGGAGATCACATAATAGTCCTCTCCACGGATATCCCGTGCCTCCACATAGCCGAGTCCTGCGGAAATCGATGTGGAACTGTGTCCTGTATTAAATGCGTCACACTTACTTTCATTCCGTTTCGGGAATCCGCTCATTCCGCCGTATTTTCTCAGCTCGTCAAAACCTTCCCGGCGTCCTGTCAGAATCTTGTGCGTGTAGGACTGGTGTCCCACATCCCAGATCATCTTATCCTCCGGGAGATGGAAACACAGATGCATCGCGATTGTCAGTTCCACCACACCAAGGTTGGACGCAAGATGTCCGCCGGTACGGCTGATTTTCTCCACAAGAAATTCCCGGATCTCCTGCGCGAGAACCGGCAGTTCGTCTTTTGCTATGTTCTGAATATCATTTTCTTTTTGTATCCTCTCAAGTACCATAGAAATCCCTCACTATTTCTTTCTATGTATCAATTCCTTTATCAGCCATGTCAGATATGGATTCTCCACAGATAGTCCTGAAAGAAGCGTCAGCGCCTCTTGGGAAATCCGCTCCACATCTTCTTTTGCTTTCTCAAGTCCGCGCAGCGTCACATAGGTTGTCTTTTCGTTCTTTTCGTCACTGTGGACCGGTTTCCCAAGCTCATCCGTCGTGCTTGTCACATCCAGGATATCATCCTGAATCTGAAACGCAATCCCCACATTGGACGCAATGCGTTCCATCGTCCGGATTTCCGCTTCGGACGCTCCGGCAAGAATCGCTCCGATCATCATGGAGCTCTCGATCAGGGCGCCTGTTTTCAGCTCATAGATAAAGTCCAGTTTATCTTTCCCGATCCGGCTTCCCGTGGAAGCAACATCCACAACCTGGCCTCCGATCATGCCGTAGATTCCCGCTTTCCCTGCAAGTACCTGCAGTGCCTTCCCGATCATCCGGGACGCCTCCGGCTTCATATCAAAAGCTTTTGAAGCCGTCTCAAAGGCATAATTTAACAGGGCATCTCCGGCCAGAATTCCCATATCCTCTCCATAGACGATGTGAGTAGTCTTCCGCCCTCTTCGATATTCGTCATTGTCCATCGCCGGGAGATCATCGTGCACCAAAGAGTAGGTGTGAATCATCTCCTGTGCCGCAAGAAACGGCCGGATGACGTCGGAAGTACCTCCGAACATCCGGTAGGTCTCCATCATCAGCATAGGACGAAGCCGCTTTCCACCTGCCATCAGACTGTATTCCATAGCCTCCATGATTACCTTCTGAAACCCTTCCTGTTTCGGAAGATAGGAGACGATGATCTCTTCCAGCTCTTTTACTTTATTTTCTCTTTCTTTTTCCCAACTATTCAAACTCATGCTTTTCTCCATTCTCGTCCAGCATCTGCACCTGTTTCTCCACGGTGCCGATCTGCTCATCGCACTGTTTTAAAAGCTCCATCGCTTCCGCATAATACCGGAAGGAATCTTCCAGAGAGATTTCCTCCGACTGCATCTTCTCCTGGATCTCATCCAGTTTTTCAAAGATTTCGTTGATCTCCATCGTCGTTCTTCTTTATCCTTTCCACGATCGTATGAATCGTTCCGTCTGTCACATACAAAGTCAGCCGGTCTCCCTGCCGGACCTGACCGGTCGTCCTTACCGCATGGCGTGTTTCATCCTGCACAAACGCATAGCCCTGATTGAGCCGGCTCACTGGAGACAGACCGGAAAAAGTCTCAATCTGCACTGCAAGACGCTGGCGCTGCCTCTGGATTTTTATATCCATTCCTTCCCTGATCCTCATTTCGAGATCCGCAAGACGCTTCCTTTTTTCCGCAATCCGGGTGCCCGGATGCAGTCTCCGGAACACTTCGTATTCCTGGGAAAGACGCATCTTCCGGATGGCTGTCTGTCTGTTGATTTCCCGCTTCAGGCTCTGGCGTCTCGTTTCCATTTCGTCTTTCACCGCCCGGAAGTCATATACTGCCAGTTCGGCGGCCGCCGACGGCGTAGGCGCGCGTAAATCCGCCACATAGTCCGCAATCGTCGTATCTGTCTCATGTCCGACCGCGGAAATCACCGGAATCGGGCAGTCAAAAATGGCTCTTGCCACTTCTTCCTCGTTAAATGCCCACAGATCCTCCATGGATCCGCCGCCTCTTCCGACGATAATAACATCCACATCCTCTTTCTGAATCCGTTCAAGCGCCTTTACAATACTTGGCGCTGCCTCCACTCCCTGAACAAGTGCCGGGGAGAGAATCAGTTCTATGTATGGATTCCTCCGTTTTGCGATGTGAATGATATCCCGGACGGCTGCTCCGGACAGCGCGGTCACAATGCCGATCTTTTTCGCAAAAGCCGGAATCGGCTGCTTATATTCCGGCGCAAACATGCCCATCTCTTCCAGCTCTTCTTTGAGCTCCTGAAATCTCTGCGCCAAAATCCCTGCACCGTCAAGGACAATCTCCCTGGCATACAACTGATAGGTCCCGTCCCGCTCATACACAGAAATGGAGCCAAACACAGCAACCTGCTGCCCGTCCTGCATCCGAAACGGCAGTCCTTTCCGGTTTCCCGCAAACAGAATGCAGGAAATCGCTCCTGACTCATCTTTCAGAGAAAAATAAATGTGTCCTTTCGGATGGTATTTACAATTTGACACTTCGCCCCGGACATAGATGCGGCTCAGCATAAAGTCCTGGGTAAACATATTTTTGATGTATTGATTAACCTGACTGACGGTATATATATTTTTCATCATCTGTTAATCTGCCAGCTTTGCGAGAACTCCGTTGATAAAAGCCGGACCCTCGTCACTGCTGTACCGCTTCGCAAGTTCTACCGCTTCATTGATCGCCACCTTGACCGGGATGTCATCGTCCCATTTGATCTCGTAGACTGCAAGCCGCAAAATTGTCAGGTCCACTTTATTCATTCTTCCGGTCTTCCATCCGGTCGTATGTTCATTGATCAGCACGTCAATCTCCGGGATCAGCGCTTCAATTTTCCTGCTTTTTTCCTCAATATACGCCTCATCCTCTTCTCTTACTTCCCGTTCCGTCTTCAGAAGGTCCATATAGAGGTCCGCCTGCTCCGGAAGCTCTTCCGGTGTGTGGAATTCCTTTCCAAATAAAATTCTGAAAATGTGTTCTCTGATTTCTGATCTTCCCATATTACTTCCTTTCTCTGCTCTTCCCGCATGGCTTTCCTGCCTTTTACCGGCAGAACTTTTCTGTGGAATAAAAAAGGGGCATCATCCCGACACCCCTCATTATACCGTACTTTCCGCTATGCGGCAATCTATTGTGCATAAAAATGCATTTTCTCGTATATTTATTCTTTACAATGTGCGGGTTTTATGCTTCTGTGTCATCATCAACGCCTACAACACGGATATTGACATCAGCGACAGTCAGTCCTGTCATATTTTCAATTGCTGTCTTGACTTTTTCCTGTACCTTGGAAGATACTTCCATAATATTCTTTCCAAACCGTAAATTCAGTGATAAGGATACTGTCACTACGCCGTCCAGAACATCTACCTTGACTCCCTTTGAGAGATTCTTCTTTCCCAGTTTACTGATGAGATCTCTCGTGGATGTGCCAGCCATGGAAGATACGCCGTCCACTTCCATTGCCGCAAGGCCTGCAATAATCGCTACCACCTCATCAGCAATCTGTACCTGTCCGATCTCCTCTTCCTGGATCGTATAGGTATTTCTTTCTTCTTTCCCCATATCTGAAACCTCCTCATCTCGGTCTTAATGCACATTTCCTGTGTATAGAATACACAATTACTGTGTTCATTATACCAAATTCCCCGGATGCTTACAAGGCGATTTGCCATTTCATAAAAATTTTATCTTTCTCCATCTTGTCCGCTCCGGTTTTTCGTGCTATCCTTTGGCCATCGGAAAAAGCATTCTGCTTTTTCATCGTTCACGGCATTCGCCGATTTACCCAACTGTTTGACAAAAGAAACATGGCTGGCAGCTTCCTGTCTGGAAAATGTGTTTAGAAAATATATCTGGAAAATCCGTTTCCTTCGGGGTATCTCTTTTCTGATACCGGAAAGTATGGTAGACTACAAGAAACGGAAACAGTTTTCTTATGTCAGAGGCATTGCCATCGCAGAAAGGAGACTGTTTATGCAGCAAAACAACATGACAAATCAAACCACCGCGGCCACTTCGGAAGAAGATTTTATTATGAAGCCTTACATCGACTGGTGCTTCAAAGAGCTGATGCGGAATCCGAATACAAGAAGAGGGTTCATCGCCGAATTGCTGAAGCTTTCCCCTGATCAGATCGGGAATACGACCATCCTGGAAAATGAACTTTCCAAACGGTCGGAGGAGGAAAAGAAGGGAGTACTGGATGTTCACGTTCTTCTGGAAAACGGCACTCAGCTGGACATCGAGATGCAGGTCGTCTACATGCACTACTGGGACGACCGAAGTCTGTTTTATCTGTGCAAGATGTTTTCCAGTCAACTCCACAAAGGCGAGGACTATGATCAGCTTCAAAAATGCGTGCATGTCGGCGTTTTGAATTTTACCTACTATAAAAATGATGATATCTGTTATCGCAAGGCCCGGATTTACGATGAAGAAACCGGAAGCCTGTACAGTGACAAGCTGGAAATTCAGGTTCTGGAACTCCCCAAGATTCCCAAGGAGTATCATCATCCGGACGGTATCATTGCATGGATGAAATTCTTCCGCGGCGGTAAAAAGGAGGACTTAAAGGAGATGTCAAAAGGAAATTCTTATCTTGAAGAAGCCTATGAAGATCTGATGGAAATGAGCCAGGATGAAGAAAAACGCCGTGCATATGAGGCAAGAGAACGTGCAATTCGAGATCAGCTGTCCCTGCAGCGACAGGCCGAACGTACTTTTCAGCAGTTGACAGACGCACAGGAAAAACTGGAAGAGGCAGCGCGGAAAATAGTCGAGGCGGAACGAAAAGTGGTTGAAGCAGAACAAAAGGCTGCCGTGGCTGAACAAAAGGCTGCTGTGGCAGAACAGAAAGCAGTCGAAGCAGAACAAAAGGCTGCCGTGGCTGAACAAAAAACTGCCGTGGCTGAACAAAAAACTGCCGTGGCTGAACGAAAAACGGTTGAGGCGGAACAAAAAACGATTGAGGCGGAACAAAAAACGATTGAGGCGGAACAACGGTCTGAAAAGACTCAGGGAAAGCTTTCCGAAGCTCAAAGGCTGTTGGAAACAGTTCGTGCGCAGAAAGATGCTGCGCATGAGCAGGGACGGAAGGATGCCGTGATGGAATTATATCAGGAAGGGGTCCTGAATCTAGAACAGGCAGCGTCTGCATGCGGGATGTCCCCAGACGATTTTCAAAAGCAGTTCGTTTAAACAGAAGGATCGAAAGTCAGAGATTGAAAGAGGGGCCGTTGCAGCTTAAAAAAGCTGCAACGGCCCCTGAACAATTTCATCATCAATGCTATGGTATTGACAAACCTGTATCCCTTCGTTTAAGACCGGCCAAACTCGGAAAGCTTCAGTCCTTCATTTCTCTCCAGTGTCATCCGGATGCTCCATTCGTGTACAAACAAGAGCAGTGGTCTTTCTTTCAGATCTTTGATCTTCTTCATATCGGATGTACCGGTCAGACGATCCATATCGATTTCCTCATTTTCGATCCAGCGGATATGCTCATACGGCAGCGTTTCCAGAATGATATCCACACCGTACTCATTTTTCAGACGGTATTTCAACACATCGAACTGCAGAACGCCGACTACACCGACGATAATCTCCTCCATTCCGGTGTTAAACTCCTGGAAAATCTGGATCGCACCCTCCTGGGCAATCTGATTGATCCCTTTGATGAACTGCTTTCTCTTCATCGTATCTACCTGGCGCACCCGTGCAAAGTGCTCCGGCGCAAAGGTCGGAATCCCCTCATAGGCAAATTTTTCCGGGGATGTGGTGATCGTATCTCCGATTGAGAAAATGCCCGGATCAAAAATTCCGATGATATCTCCGCCGTATGCTTTCTCGATCATTTTTCTCTCACTTGCCATCATCTGCTGCGGCTGGGAGAGACGGACTTTCTTTCCTCCCTGAATATGGAAGGCGTCCATCCCTGCGTCAAACTCTCCGGAACAGATGCGCATAAATGCGATCCGGTCCCGGTGTGCCTTATTCATATTTGCCTGAATTTTAAATACAAAAGCAGAAAAATCTTTCTCCGTCATCGGATCGATGTCGCCTTTGTCCGAATGTCTCGGAAGCGGAGGCGTCGTCATTTTGAGGAAATGCTGCAGGAAGGTCTCTACTCCGAAGTTGGTAAGCGCAGATCCGAAGAAGACCGGAGAAAGCTCTCCTTTATCCACCAGATCCTGGTCAAACTCTGCACTTGCTCCGTCCAGAAGCTCGATCTCTCCTAACAGCTGCTCTTTCTGGTCCGGATCCATGTAACTGTCCACATCCGGGTCATCCAGACGGATCTTCTTTACTTCCCCTGTAGTCGTTCCCTTTTTCGTATCGAAGAACAGCTCGATCTCCTCTTCATTTCTGTCATATACCCCGCGGAATGCCTTTCCCGATCCGATCGGCCAGTTGACCGGACAGGTTGCGATGCCAAGCTCCTTTTCGATATCATCCAGAAGCTCGAAGGTATCCATCGCTTCCCGGTCCATCTTGTTAATAAAGGTAAAGATCGGGATATGACGCATGACGCAGACTTTGAACAGCTTTCTTGTCTGCGCCTCCACACCTTTGGATGCGTCGATCACCATCACGGCGGAATCCGCCGCCATCAGTGTCCGGTATGTGTCCTCCGAGAAATCCTGATGTCCCGGAGTATCAAGGATATTGATGCAGTATCCCCCATAATTAAACTGCAGTACCGAAGAGGTGACCGAGATTCCTCTCTCCTTTTCGATCTCCATCCAGTCTGACACCGCATGCTTTGCAGTCGCTTTTCCTTTTACGGAACCTGCCTGATTGATGGCTCCGCCATATAATAAAAATTTTTCAGTCAATGTCGTCTTCCCGGCATCCGGGTGGGAAATAATCGCGAACGTTCTCCGCTTTTTTATTTCATCTGTAATCTTTGACATGATACTCTCCTGTATTTTCTTTTATTCTACCCGGAATCTTCCATATGATTCCACACAGGTAAATATTGTAGCACATCCATCCTGAATTTCGCAACAGGTTTTCCCGTCCAGACCGCATTTTTCGGACCTTTTGCGCGTGATGTCCGCTTTTTATTCTGCTGTTTCCGTATTCTCTGTGCCTTCCGTGTTGGTTTCCGAATCCGAAGACGTGCCCTCTGCAGCAGCGGTATTCTGGTCTGCCTTTTTATTCATCGGAGTGATGACGATATTTTCCGGCGCCACTCCGGTTTTTCTTGTGACAATATCCTCGATCTGGGCACGGTTTGCCTCCGTCATTTCCACATTTCCGACGACCACATCCGCTTCCCCTTCACTGACTGTCACAACCGTCTCGGTAAATCCTTTTGAGGCAAGCAGCGTTTCTGCCGCAGACTCCTGCTCAGCCACCCTGGTCAGCTCGATCATCTGATTTACCGCCTCTTCTTTCTGTTCCTCTGTCACAGAAGCGCTGTCGATAATCCCCTGCAACGTCTCCTTGTTTTTCGCCCGTACCTGTTCTCTGGATACCTTGGCCTGGGCCACCGTATTTTTCACCTCTCCGCTTGTCAGCACAGCCTCTCCCGGGGTGCCTTCCACATCCCCGTCCGTTTCCTCGGACGCGTCCTGATCCTGGCTTTCAATATCCCCGGACCCGGTCTCGATATCTTCCTCGGAAATATCAAGCAGTTCACTGTTTGCCTGCTGGGAAACTCCGCTGTCATCTGTACTTTCAAAAAGTTTTCCTGAATAATTCAGATACCCTGCCGCCGCGATCATCAATGCCAGTGCCGCCACAATCACCTGATTTTTCTTAATCAATCGTTTCACCGTCATTCCTCCTGCTTTTCCTATTTCATCTTTACTACCTTAATCTTATGTGACTCTACGGGAAATAATGCCTCAACCGCCTCTGTAATCTGTTGTACCACAACCGGTTCGTCTCCTCCCTCACAGAGCACTACCACCCCTTCCACTGCCGGAGTCAGTTCTTTTGCCACATAAGGCGTCTGTCCCCTGTCTGTCGTTTCTTCATAAACCGTTGTCTCGCTGCTTGTACTTTGGGTTTCATCTTTGGATGTCTCCTTGTCTTTTTCCACTATCTTTTCTGAAGAGGAAGAAAGAGTAATCATCACCTTCACCTTCCCTGCCCCTTCCATCTGCGCCAGAATCTTTTCCAGCTTAGCCTCAGCCATGGAAGCGTAATCCTCTTCTTTCACGGTGTCGGTTTCAGCCTCTTTTGTCTTCCTGTTTTCAGGTTCAGAAACAGGAAGTGCTATCACCAGAAGCAAAAGCCCGGCAAGCAGCAGAAGCAGCCACTTATTTTTCATCGGCATTTTCCCGCCCTTCAGAAGATTCTGAAGCCATGTCCTGCTGCCATTCAAAATATCCCTCCTCCGCAGACTCGAATTGTTCCCTCGCCCGTTCCATTTCCTTTACGTTCTGGCGGTATTCCATACTGTGATACAGGTTTTCAAATTCTCCCTCCAGCTGGAATACCCCAAGCACCGGCCTTGCCAGAAGCAGAATCAATACCAGTCCCGTAAAAAAGCGGATATACTTTTTGTAATCGGAATCCGGAATGATCTGCATCAGCATTGTCATCAAGATCAGATAAAAAACAAGATTCTTTATCCAGTCATATATATATGTAAACATGTCTCCTCCTATGACCGAACGGCCGCCACAATCACGATGGTAATCAAAAACAGTACGGCACTGGTATAGACGGTTTTTAACAGAAGCACCGCTCCGTCTCCTGCACCTGCAATGCATCCGACCACCCGTTTATCCGAAACCGGCTCCAGGAGCGCCGCGGTCAATTTATATAGAAGCGCCATCACTGCAATCTGAATAACCGGAATGAGACAGATCACCACACAGATAACCGCGCCGGCCACTCCGATTCCATTCCGGATCAGCGTCAGCGCCGAAACGATAATCTCCGTCATTCCTCCAATGGTATTTCCAATTCCAGGAATGGATTCCAGCCCTTTTTGCAGTCCGCTTCGCCTGACCTGGTCAAGTACCGGACTGATGAGCCCCTGGATCAGATTCATCCCCACAATTCCTACCAGCATCGTCTTTAAGATCCAGCTGATCACCGTTTCCACCAGTTCCGCAAACCGTCCCAGAAATGGTTCCGGGGAGAGTTCATCCATCAGACGGATCATCAGATATACATGGATCAGCGGGAGAATCAGATAGCAGACCACATTCTGGACGAGAAAAATAAGGAACAGCATCAAATTATAAAACACAACAGAAGTCGCGCTCCCCGTGACCACAGCCGCGGCCATCAGGTAGACCGGACAGAGCACCTGCATAAAATCCGTCAAAAGCTGCAGCCCGGATGTAACCGCATCCATCATCATCTCAAAGGTCTGCAAAAGCAACGTAATCAAAAGCAGATACAAAATAAAAAATCCCGCATCCGCAGCCTGTCCTGCCGCAAACACATGGCTGAAGTTGGCAAAGACTGCCGCAATCAGCGCGATCACCAGGATGTGGAGCATCGCCTGTCTGTTTTCGGAAAGGACCGAAAACAAGGTGCCAAGAAGTCCTTTTCCCGCAAGCTGCAAGGCACCGGACACATCCCCTTCCATAAACGTCTCCAGAACATCGGCAAACCGGATTCTCTCATCCGGAAAGATTTCCCGCATCATCTTATCCACATCTGTGAAATCCAGATCCTCCATCATCTCCCGGGCCGCCTCCGGTGTTTCCTCCTCCCCGTTTGCTGCTTCTGCCGTCACACTCAGGCCGCCCCAAAACAGGAGAATTCCAAGAAGGACTGCCAGAACGATTCTGCTTTCCTTTCTTCTCATGATAAAAACGCCTCAATCGTCCGAAGCAGCGTCAGGAGTACCGGCATTCCAAGCGCCAGCACTGTGATCTTCCCGAAGAGCTGAATCTGGGCGGCGATGGTCTGGCAGCCGGAATCTTTGCAGATATTGGAGGCAAATTCCGCCACATAAGTAATACCAAGCATCTTCAGGAGAACTCCAAGATAAGAGCCTTCAATCTGGAGGAACGAGCCGATCTCCTTTACCGTATCCAGCACTGTGCCGAGCTTTCCAATAATCCCCGCACCAAGCAGAATTCCCGCCGCAATACTGACATAAATTCCGTATTCTGTTTTTCCTCCCTTAAACTGCAACGCAATCAGTGCCGCACATACACCGATGGCCGCTGCTTTTTGTATGGACATCTACTCCCTCCTTCGCCTCGTCATTTTATTTACAGCTACAGGGCAAACAGACGCCTCATGGTTTCAAACAGATCGTAGATATACGGCACAATCCAGATCAGGACTAGAATCAGCCCGGCAAGACTGGTCAAAAACGCCTGCTCCTCCCGCCCGCTGTGCTTTAACACCTGGCTTAAAACCGAGACCAGAATTCCCACTGCGGCAATTTTAAAGATCAGACTGACACTCATACGCACTTCCTTCCCTTCTTTTTTCTCCCAGCATTTCATCCATCGTTTTTTACAAAAACAGAATCGTAAGAAAAACCCCGCCAAGCACTCCAAGACAGTTCCCGATCCTCCGCCTGGGACCAATCTCCGCTTCCGCCTCCCGGATCCATTTTTCCCATCGTTCTCCCGAGAGTTTCAGCATCCCCGTCTGCATCTTAAGATCCAGATATCCGGTCTGGCTCCCAAGGGAAAGAAATATTTCCCACTCCTCTGCGGACAGATGCTTTTCCTTTCGATATGCCTCCAAAGTCCGGGAGGCGTATTCACGGAACCACTCCGGAAACTTAAGGCTTCCCTGCTCCTCAACCACCCGGTGCGCCTGCACAAACAACGATGCATACGGCTCCTTGATTCTGGAAGAGATCTCCAGCATCACCTCCGGGAACGGCTCCCTGGTATATTCAATCTCGCCCCGGATCATCTGATACAATTCTCTCAAGAAACGCAGTTCTTCCAGATGCTGGTTCAGCGACCGCCCGTAACCGAAGCCAAGGGCCGAACAGGCAGAAACTACAAGAACCGCTCCCGCGATTTTCAACAGCACGGCTGTCCCCTCCTGTCATAAATCCCCTCGATCATGCCCGGCCTGTCCCCCTGCTTCAGTACAATGTACCGCTCAAACCGCTCCTCCTGAATCATTCTCCCAAGAACCGGCTTTTTCCTCAGCTCCTGTACCGAATTTCCATGGGCCGTCACAAGTATCCTGCACCCACAGTGCATGGCATACTCAATCGCTTCCACATCCTCCTTCGTCCCGATCTCATCTGCCGCCACCACTTTCGGCGTCATCGAACGAATCAGCATCAGCATCCCCTCCGCCTTCGGGCATGCATCCAGCACATCACTGCGAAGGCCGATATCATTCTGCGCCGCCCCAAGATAACATCCGGCAATCTCCGAACGCTCGTCCACAATTCCCACTGTACAGCCCTTCACATAGGAATTGCCGTCAGATACCTGACGGATGATATCCCGAAGTAGCGTCGTCTTTCCGCAGCCCGGAGGCGAAATAATCATCGTATGGTACAACTCCTTCTGATTCGTAATATACGGAAACACCCGGTCCGCACACCCTTTCACCTCATGGGCCGCACGAATATGTACCGAAGACACATACCGAAGATTCTTCACACGGTCCCTCTCCGTAATCGCCTTTCCCGCCATCCCCACGCGATGACCACCCTCAATCGTCAAAAAACCCTTCCGCATCTCCTCCTCAAACGCATACGGCGAATATCTGCTCATAAAATTCACAATCTCCTTCAACTCCTCTCTTCCCGGAAAATAATCCAGACGTACCTCCCGGCCGCCCTCATAAACACAGACCGGCCTCCCGACCCGGATACAAATTTCCGTAACCTGATCAAAATCCAGATTTCTCTTTCCTATTACACTCTTCAACCTTTCCGGAAGAATCCGAAAAATCTCCTCCCGCTTACTCATGATTGTCCACCACCTTTTACATCACAATATATGCAGGGGGACGTGTTCTGATGCATCGGAACACGTCCCCATTGAAAAAATTATGAAGTTGTCTTTAAGTTGTTTTTACCGATCTTTTTCGACTTTTTATCTTTTTGTTATGTGGCGCATCAGATATTTCCCTGTCGCAGTCTCGGATTTTCTGTAGTTTCTGGATTTCATACTTTTGTAACTTTTAGATCGGGCAGGCGGGTTTTGTGTATACATCTATTATTGTCTAATTTTTTTCACAGGTACACGACGTAGTTAGTTTGGTGGATCTTATTGTTTGGATAGTTGTTTCTTTACTTTTGCTGTTTTTCCAGTATTTTCAAGGGGTTGTGGGATATTTTGTAGGTTGAAAGAGATGAGATGTAGACGTTTAACGGGGACGTGTTCCGATGCGTCGGAACACGTCCCCGTTAAAAAATTTCCATATTATCATTTTACCTTCAACTGGGCGTATCCGCAGAATTCCAGGAACTGATTCAATGCAGCCAGCATGGAATTTACGCTGCTTACAGCGTAACGCTCTATCAGCCATTCTTTATATGCAAGAAGTCTTGCCTTGTCCACTTCCCGGCTGTTTCCAAGAAACTTCAAAAAGCAACGCAGGTCTGTACTGTATTTGCTAATAGTCGTCTCCGCGTTTTCCCTTTCATACAGATAGGTTTTAAAATCCTTAACATCTGTTTCCTTCACCGTAAAATATACTTTCTCTGTCATGATGATTCCTCCTCACGCTTACTTTTCCCTGTTTTTATCCTTCTATAATATAAAGATGGAATAAAACAGCAAAAAGGGTCAGAAAAACGGGAAATTTTTACAATTTTTTCTTTTTTACATCCGGGCAATAAAAAAAGAAGCACATCCGGCAGCATGCTTCTACCCTGATATGCTTCTTTTACTCGGTTTCGATTTATACAGATACAATGCGGTTCTGTATTTTTATAAAAGTTTCTTATAGTAAGACTCTGCCGTATAAAGTGCGGCAACCGGATTGTGTCCCAGTACCCGGTCTTTGGTCACGGCTGTGGTAACCGGTGCATCCGAATGTTTGTAGAACAGGCTGTCGTGTCCTACGCAGAGGCCGACTACAACATTGAGGTCGGTCTTTTCTTTGTTCAGATATTTTGCCTGTAAAATCGGATTGCACATGTGGCAGCCGATTTCCTGACATTCTTCCGGAATGCCGATTCTGCTTTTGTCCACTGCCCCGGTTTTGCAGGCTACTCCAATGACTTCCAGACCGTGGGCTCTCAGGATCTTCGCCAGTGTCCTGCTCTCCCGGATCAGTCCGACACAGGTAGCGATTCCGATCTTTTTCGCTCCGATCTTTCCGGCGAACTGAATGATCTCCTCCACTCTTGTCAGTTTCAGATATCCTTCATACTCTACCTCCGCTGCTGCGATAGCAAGCTTGTGATTCTCCGGATCTTCATAGCAGGCAAGTGCCTCCTCCAACAGTTCTTCATCCAGTGACGCCGTCAGGCAGAAGTCCGGATAGTTCCCGTCCTTTTGCTCACAGGCTGTCACTGCACAGTCTACACAGGATCTTCTGATCTTCTTTTCTTCCATTTCTTCATTCCTCCCAGTCCTTTTTCCGTCTTCTCTTTCCCCATCATATCACACTTTTTCCCGGAAAAAAAGCATCCACACCGTCTATGGCATGGATGCTTGGGATTTTTCGATTGAATTATCTGTTTTCCGGAGCGACGTCTTTGATGCTGAAGCTGATTCTTCCCATCTTGTCTTTTCCAAGGCAGACTGCCTTGACTTTGTCTCCCAGTGTCAGAACATCTTCTACGTGGTCGATGCGCTGTTTGCAGATCTTGGAAATGTGAACCATTCCCTCTTTGCCCGGAGCAAACTCGAGGAATGCGCCGAAGTCTTTGATGCTGACTACGGTTCCTTCGAGAACCTGTCCGGCTTCGAAGTCTGTTACGATGATTGTGATCAGGCGTTTTGCCTCTTCCATCATCTCTTTGTCTGTACCGCAGATGGATACGTTTCCTTCGTCGGAAATGTCGATCTTCACGCCTGTTCTTTCGATGATGGCGTTGATCGTCTTTCCTCTCTGTCCTACCACATCACCGATCTTCTGCGGGTCAATGCTCATCTGAATGATCTTCGGAGCATATTTACCGACTTCTGCTCTCGGCTCTGCGATTGCTTTGTCCATCACTTCATCAATGATGTAAAGTCTTGCCTGTCTTGTGCGGGCAATCGTTTCCTCGATGATCGGTCTTGTCAGTCCGTGGATCTTGATATCCATCTGGATTGCTGTGATACCTTTATGTGTACCTGCCACTTTGAAATCCATGTCTCCGAAGAAGTCTTCCAGTCCCTGGATATCTGTCAGGACGATATAATCGTCGTCTGTCTCTCCTGTTACAAGTCCGCAGGAGATACCTGCTACTGCGCTCTTGATCGGCACACCGGCTGCCATCAGGGACATACTGGATGCACAGACACTTGCCTGAGATGTGGATCCGTTAGACTCGAATGTCTCGGATACCGTACGAATTGCGTACGGGAATTCTTCCTCAGACGGAAGTACCGGTACGAGTGCACGCTCAGCGAGCGCTCCGTGTCCGATCTCACGGCGTCCCGGTCCTCTGGACGGCTTTGTCTCACCTACAGAGTAGGACGGGAAGTTGTAGTGGTGCATATAGCGTTTTGAAGTCTCTGCTTCATCAAGTCCGTCAAGTTTCTGTGCCTCGGAAAGCGGAGCAAGTGTTGTAATGTTGCAGATCTGTGTCTGTCCTCTTGTAAACATTGCGGAGCCGTGTACTCTCGGGATCAGGTCTACTTCCGCTGCCAGTGGACGGATCTGATCGATCGCTCTTCCGTCCGGACGTTTGTGATCTTTGAGGATCATCTTGCGGACAGTCTTCTTCTGATACTGGTACAGCGCTTCTCCGATGCGTGGCAGCCACTCTTCGTTTTCTGCAAATGCTTCTTCGAGACGATCCTGAATTACGCGGATGTTTGCTTCTCTTGTCTGCTTGTCGTCGGTAAATACTGCTTCTTCCATCTCTTCAGCCGGAACGAGCTTCTGGATCTCTTCCATCAGGTCTGCCGGTACTGCGAAGCTTTCATATTCATGTTTCGGTTTCCCGCACTCTGCCACGATCTGGTCGATGAATGCGATTACCGTCTGGTTTACTTCGTGTGCCGCGAAAATCGCCTTGATCATCACATCTTCCGGTACTTCGTTGGCTCCGGCTTCGATCATGATGACTTTTTCTTTTGTAGATGCAACAGTCAGCTGCATATCGGATACTGCTTTTTCTTCTGCAGTCGGGTTGAATACGAACTCACCGTTTACAAGTCCTACCTGTGTAGAAGCTGTCGGTCCGTCAAACGGAATATCGGAGATCGCAACTGCGATTGCGGATCCGATCATTGCTGTCAGTTCCGGGCTGCAGTCCTGATCTACAGAAAGGACAAGGTTTTCCAGGGTAACATCGTTTCTGTAATCCTTCGGGAAGAGCGGACGCATCGGGCGGTCGATGACACGGTCTGTCAGAATCGCATTTTCAGATGCCTTTCCTTCTCTTTTGTTGAATCCTCCCGGAATCTTTCCAACTGCATACATCTTTTCATTGTACTCTACGTTCAGCGGGAAGAAATCGATTCCTTCTCTTGGCTTCTCAGAAGCTGTTGCTGTGGAAAGTACTGTTGTTTCTCCATAGTGCATCAGTGCTGCACCGTTTGCCTGCTTTGCCACTCTGCCTACATCAACACGCAGAGGACGTCCGGCAAGTTCCATCTCAAATGTCTTGTACATAAGATCCTCCTCATTTTTCTTTTCTTTTTCGTCGTGCGGAGAATCCCGAAACTACTGAAAAACAAGTCATATACTGGCTTGCTTTTCAGTGGTCCCGGTGTCTCTCCCCGCATACATTTCGCATGATTTTGACAAATATTGAAAACCGGAAAAGATCCCGGCAGTATAAAAGAGGACGGATAAGTGTTCCGTCCTCTCTGAATAGCCTGACTATTTTCTGAGTCCTAATCTTTCAATCAAAGAACGGTATCTTTCGATATCTTTTTTCTTTAAATATGCAAGAAGACCACGTCTCTGACCTACCATCTTCAAAAGACCTCTTCTGGAATGATGATCCTTTGGATTTGCTTTGAAATGCTCTGTTAATTCATTGATTCTTGCTGTCAGGATTGCTACCTGAACTTCCGGAGATCCTGTGTCTCCTTCGCTTCTTCCATACTCAGCAATAATAGCTGCTTTCTTTTCTCTGTCGATCATGTTTTTATCCTCCTTATTTTTGAAACGCCGGATATCAGGCGGCGGTCGGAGTCTTCCGTCCACTGGATATCGGCTCACTCATACTTTTTGAGTATATCATGGCACCCTGCCGGATGTCAATTCTTTTCTTCACTTTTGTTTTTGATTTCCAGAAGCATGCGTCTGCTTTCCATTGTGAGAAGGAAGTGTCTCTTTCCTTCCCGTATATCTGTCTGAATCTGCCTTTTAAGTTCATCTATATCGTCAAACTTTTCTTCCGGTCTCAGATAATGATAAAGCTGCAGTACGACCTGTTTTCCGTCTGCTTCTTCCTTCTCCTCATAGCAGAAGAGATGAACCGAAAGAATGGTATCTTCCCCGCTTGATACAGTAGGCTTCTTTCCGATGTTGCACACACCCTGATACCATTGTCCGTCCACCTCCAGCTTACAGACGTAGGCTCCGGCAGGAGGCAGGATTTTTTCCTGACACGGGAAGATATCCATCGTCGGATATCCGATCCGGCGTCCCATGCCCTCTCCTTTCCTCACTGTACCCGCGATTGTATAAGGATAACTGAGCAGCCGGTTCACAAGATCAATATCTCCTGTTTTCATGACTTCCTTTACATAAGTACTGCTTACGATGCGTTCTCCGTAATACTCATTTGGTATCACTTCGAGACGGTATCCGTACGTTTCCTGGTACTTTGCGAGCATCCCGACGTCTCCACGCCTCTCGTGCCCGAACCGGAAGTTTTCGCCAACCACAATGTATTTTGCATGAAACAGATCCGAGAGAATTTTCTCGATAAATACTTCCGCCTCCATCTCTTTTACGGACAGAAACGGACATTCAATCAGATAATCCACTCTTCCGTCCAGACGGATGGCACGCTCTTCATTCATCATCAGTTTTTTCTGGTCAAGGTGACACATTTTTTTGAATTCGGTCATCTCGAAAAAACAAACAACACTTTTTAAATCCGGCTCCTGCTCCACATGTTCCATAATCCGCTCCACCAGTTTACGGTGTCCTCTGTGCAGACCATCAAATTTTCCCAGCGTTACGGCAGTTCCGGCTTCTTCCTGGTAATGTTCAAATCCTGTAATATATTGCATGTTCTTTCCTCTTATTCCGGACTGTAAAACATTTTTTCCACCTGATATTTCTTTTCTCTCCCGGCATAGCGATAGAGTGCGAGGAATCTTCCGTCCGGACCGTAGACCCGGATGGTCTCCCCGTCCTTTTCCGGGATGTGGTCCTCGATCTGATCCGGCGACAGGGCATTCCCGTTGTAAACGGTCTTTTCCTTTCCCTGCTTCACCGATACTTTCGGCGCATCCGGAAACATGGCATCGATCGGAACAAGAATCTCCCCGATCCTGCCGCCATCCAGATACTCCTGAATTTCAGAAAGAGTCCGGCTTTGATCCAATGTAAAGTTTCCGGATTTTGTTCTGAGCAGGTCGCCCATACATGCCCCGCATCCAAGTTTTCTGCCGATATCATGACAGAGGGTGCGGATGTAGGTTCCTTTGGAGCAGACTACTTCAAACCTGACTTCCGGAAGCCGCATCTCAAGAATCCGGATGGAACGGATTTCCACCCGGCGGGCTTTCCGTTCGATTTCCTTACCTTCTCTTGCAAGTTCATAGAGCTTTTTCCCGCCAACCTTTACCGCAGAGTACATCGGCGGGATCTGGTCATAGATCCCCACGAAAGAAAGGATGGCTTCCTGCACTTCCTCTTCGGTCAGATGGCCGGTCGCGGAAGTATCGAGAACTGTACCGGAAAGATCCTGGGTATCGGTCTCTTTTCCAAGCACCATCACGGCTTCATATGCCTTTTCTTTGTCCGTCATCATTTCGCAGAGCCTGGTTGCTTTTCCAAGGCAGACCGGAAGGACGCCTTCCGCATCCGGATCCAGCGTCCCGGTATGTCCGATCTTTTTCTGTCTTGTCATTCCCCGAAGCTTTGCCACCACATCATGGGAAGTAAAGCCCTTTTCTTTTCTTACGTTCAGAATTCCGTGGATCATGCTTCTTCCTCCAGCTGAAGGGCAACCTGTCCGACGATGTTGTTGACTGCATCATGGACGGTTCCGCGGAACGTAAGTCCTGCGGCCCGCACATGTCCGCCGCCGCCAAAGTACTGGGCAACCTTGCTGACATCCACTTTCTCTTTGGAACGGAGGCTGACTTTAAATTCTCCGCTTTCCAGTTCGTAGAGGAAAATCGCAGCCTCCACGCCGGTTGTCACTCTCAGCTGGCTGACAATGCCTTCCAGATCTTTTGCCTTCACTCCAAAGAAGTTCATGCTTTTCTTTGTAATGTAGGAAAAGATTACTTTTCCGTCCATCAGACAGATACTCTCCAGAAGCGCCTTTCCAAGCACCTGATTCTGAGCGTAGGTCTTTTCATAAAATGTTTTCTCTATGATTTTCGGTCCGTCGATTCCTTTTCTTAAAAGCTCCGCAGCTGCCTCCATGGTCGAAGGCTTTGTGCAGGAATACTGAAACACTCCGGTGTCGTGTACAATTCCCAGATACAGTGCTTCCGCAATCTCCTTTGTGATCCTCTCTTTTTCCAGCAGATCATAGATCAGCTCAGAGGTGGAGCTTGCGTCCGGAACGATCTGGTTTACATCCGCAAATGCCAGGTTGCTCACGTGGTGGTCGATGCAGACCGTCTTTTTGGCCTGTTCAAACAGTGTACCTGCAAATCCGAGTCTTTTCGTATCCCCGCAGTCCAGTGCGAAGAACACATCATATCCGGTATCTTCCGGCAGCTCGTGACGGATCTCGTCTGCCCCTGTCAGCATATGGAACGAATTCGGGATCTCTTCCAAATACACATCCGTGCTGACTTCCGGATAATACATACGTAAATACTGGTAAAGCGCCAGGCAGGAACCGGTGCAGTCCCCGTCAGGCCGTACATGCCCTGCAATGCCGGCCCGCTTTACTCCTTGCAGTATCTCATCCAGTTTCAGCATATTACTCTTCCTCTTTCTTACTGCCTTTCGTGATATCGTCGATCTTCTTTGACATTGCCACCCCGTATTCGATCGACTGATCCAGAATAAAGCGGATCTCCGGGGTGTTACGAAGGTTCAGAGAATGTGCAAGCTCTCTTCTGATATACCCTTCTGCGCTCTGAAGCCCTTTGATTGTATCTGCCTGTGCCTTTTCATCACCAAGAACACTGATATAGGCTTTACAGGTCTTCAGATCCGGTGCGACTTCCACCGCAACGACAGAGGTGAACTCTGCCACACGGGGATCTTTAATTCCCCCGCGCAGAATATTGGACAGTTCATGCATCACTTCTGTATTGACCCTCGTGTTTTTGATACTGTTTTTTCTCATATTTTCATCCTATCTTGGTTTTTCTACCATCTTGAATGCTTCTACCTGATCGCCTTCTTTGATGTCATTGTATTTTTCAAATACGAAACCACATTCGTATCCTGCTTTTACTTCTTTGACATCATCTTTGAAACGCTTCAGTGAAGCAAGTTTTCCTTCAAATACTACAATTCCGTCGCGGATAATTCTTGCGGAGCAGTCACGTTCAAAGATACCGTCCAGAACGTAAGCACCGGCAATGGTTCCGACTCCGGAAGCCTTGAATGTCTGGCGTACTTCCGCGTGTCCAAGCACCTGTTCTTCGAAGATCGGATCGAGCATACCCTTCATGGCAGCTTCCACGTCTTCGATGGCATTGTAGATGACACGGTACAGACGAACGTCAACATTTTCTCTTTCTGCTGTCTCTTTTGCTGCCGCATCCGGACGAACATTAAATCCGATGATGATCGCGTTGGACGCAGATGCAAGCATAACGTCGGATTCGTTGATGGCTCCGACTCCGCCGTGGATCACTTTTACAACAACTTCATCGTTGGACAGCTTCAGAAGGCTCTGCTTCATCGCCTCTACAGATCCCTGTACGTCCGCTTTGACTACGATATCCAGTTCTTTTAAGTTTCCTTCTTTAATCTGGTTGAACAGATCATCCAGAGACATCTTGGATTTTGTCTCCTCCAGCATCTTCATACGATTCTGGGAAATAAAGGTTTCCGCAAAGTTTCTTGCCTCTTTTTCGTTCTTGCTTACAACGAAGACTTCACCCGCATTCGGGACGTCATTGAATCCAAGGATCTCAACCGGCATGGATGGGCCGGCCTCTTTGACACGTCTTCCCTTGTCATCCATCATGGCTCTGACTTTACCAAACGCAGATCCGGCTGCAATGGCGTCACCCACACGGAGTGTTCCTTTCTGTACAAGGACAGTAGCCACCGGTCCTTTTCCTTTATCAAGCTGCGCTTCGATCACAAGACCTCTTGCGCGTCTGTTCGGGTTTGCTTTTAACTCAAGCATTTCCGCTGTCAGAAGGATCATTTCAAGAAGCTCCGGAATACCTTCTTTTGTATGCGCGGATACCGGAACGAAAATCGTGCTTCCACCCCAGTCTTCCGGGATGAGCTCATACTCTGTCAGCTCCTGTTTTACACGTTCGATATTCGCGCTTGGCTTGTCGATCTTGTTGATCGCGACAACAATCTCAACGCCCGCCGCCTTGGCATGGTTGATCGCCTCTACCGTCTGCGGCATGACACCATCGTCTGCTGCAACGACAAGTACTGCAATATCTGTGGAACATGCACCTCTAAGACGCATTGCCGTAAATGCCTCATGACCCGGTGTGTCAAGGAATGTGATGCTCTCTCCGTTGATGTTGACAACAGATGCTCCGATATGCTGTGTGATTCCGCCGGCCTCTCTGTCTGTTACATTCGTGTGACGGATTGCATCGAGGAGGGAAGTCTTACCATGGTCAACGTGTCCCATAACGCAGACAACCGGTGGACGTTTTTTCATCTTCTTTTCGTCCTCTTCTTCCTCTTTTAAGAGCTCTTCGATTACATCGATTTCTTCTTCCTGCTCGCAAAGCACGTCAAACTCCATTGCGATCTCCTCTGCAGTATCAAAGTCGATCTCCTGGTTGACTGTCACGATTTTGCCCTGAAGGAACAGTTTCTTGACAATAGCGGACGGCTGGATCTTCATCGCGTCTGCCAGCTCCTTGATGGTGAGCATCTTCGGAATTGTGATCTGCTTGATCTGCTCTTCCTTCTTCTCCTGCTTCGGCTGCGGTTTCTCCATTACAGGCTGCTGGTTCTTCCTGCCTTTGCCCTGCTTCTGGCCAAACCTGCCTTCCCGTTCATCATCGCGGTCATAGTCTTTCTTCTTATAATTATCCTTCTGATTTCTTCTCTGCGGCTTCTGCTCGGCTACCATCGGTGCCGGGATAGACGGTCCGTTGTTTCTTCCGTCTCTTGATCCTCTGCCCTGACGGTCTCTGTCACGATCTCTTCCGTCGCGGGAATCTCTGCCCTGGCGGTCTCTGTCGCGATCTCTTCCGTCGCGGAAATCTCTTCCTCCCTGACGGTCTTTATCGCGGAAATCCCTGCCCTGGCGGTCTCTGTCTTTATTATCTCTTGATCCTCTGCCCTGACGGTCTCTGTCACGGTCTCTTCCGTCACGGAAGTCTTTTCCTCCCTGGCGGTCTTTATTGCCGTCTCTTCCCTGACCCTGACGGTCTCTGTCGCGAAAATCTCTTCCCTGACGGTCTTTGTTTCCGTCTCTTGCCGGACGGTTATTGTCGCGCCCTCTCTCCTGGGCAGATACGTATCCTTCTCTCTTTTCCTTATCCATTCCTGTTCTTCCTGACGCCTGCTGTCCGCCCGGTCTCTGGGCACCTCTTGCGTTCTGGCGTCTTTGTCCTCCCTGTGTGTTCTGAGGCCGGAAAACCTGAACAATAGTTTTCTTTTTCGGAGCTTCTGCATTGTGTCCGGCGCTTCCGAATTTCTTCTTCACATCCTCCACCTGCTGCTCTGTCAGAAAACTCATGTGGCTTTTCAGGTCCGCTCCGTTCCCTTTCAGATAATCCATAATTTCCTTGCTCGTTTTATCTATCTCTTTTGCTAATTCATGTACTCGCACTTTTGACATCCAACTACCTCCTATATGCAATTTTATTCTTCTTCCACTGTCAGCTGTTTCTTAATCTCGTCCGCAAATCCCGCATCTGTCACCGCAACACTTGTGCGGAATTCTTTTCCCATTGCATGACCCAGGGGGTCCTGATCTGCATAAAACAGAATCGGAACGTCGTAAAAGCTGCACATGTTACGGAATTTCTTTTTTGTATTCTCAGAGGCATCCGCGGCGATAATCACAAGATAAGCCGTCCCTGACTTGACCGCCTGCTCTGTCTGAAAGTTTCCGCTTTTTGTCTTTCCCGCCCTGGTAGCCAGACTTAAAAGTGACAGACCTTTATTCAGTTTCAATCTGCTCCATCTCCTTTTCCAGCTGTTCATACACTTCGTTTGGAATCGCCTGCTTAAAAGAGCGTTCCAGCCCTTTGTTCTTTACTGCTTTTAGAAAACAATCTCTGGAAAAGCAGAGGTAGGCTCCTCTTCCGTTTTTTCTTCCTGTTGCGTCCAGAAGGAATTCCCCTTCCTTCGTGTGGATGACGCGGAGCATCTCCTTTTTGTTTTTCATCTCCCCGCACCCGACACATTTGCGCATTGGGATCTTTTTATTCATCACTTTCATCCCCGTAACTTTCTTCTTCATCAATGCCGTCTTCGTATGCGTCATCCTCATAGACGTCGTCCTCATAAACGTCATCTTCATAAATGTCCGACTCGAATACACCTTCTTCCATCGGCATATCCATGTAGTTTGCCGGAAGTTCTCCGGATTCGATTGCCTGAGTCTCACTCTTGATGTCGATCTTGTATCCGGTCAGTCTTGCGGCCAGTCTTGCATTCTGTCCTTCTTTACCGATGGCAAGAGAAAGCTGGTAATCCGGCACGATGACGCTTGCCGTCTTCTCTTCCGGATCTGCCGCAACCGAAATAACCTTCGCCGGACTCAGCGCATTTTCGATGAGAATGGCCGGATTGTCGCTCCAGTTGATGATGTCGATCTTCTCGCCGCGCAATTCGTTCACGATGGCGTTGACTCTCTGTCCGTTCATTCCGACACATGCTCCTACCGGATCCACATCCGGATCATTGGACCATACGGCAATCTTTGTACGGGATCCTGCTTCTCTTGCAATGCTCTTGATCTCAACAATACCGTCTTTCACCTCAGTCACCTCGGACTCAAAGAGACGTTTTACAAGCTCCGGATGGGTACGGGATACGAGAATTTTCGGTCCTTTTGTCGTATTCTTTACTTCTACCACGTAAAGTTTGATACGCTCTGTCGGTTTGAATACTTCCCCTTTGACCTGCTCGTTTTCTGTCAGCATGGCGTCTGCCTTTCCAAGATCAATGCTGATGTTGCGTCCCACATAACGCTGCACGATTCCTGTCACAATGTCTTTTTCCTTCTCAAAGTACTGATCATAAACGACCTTGCGTTCTTCTTCCCGGATCTTCTGGAGGATCAGGTTCTTCGCGTTCTGTGTCGCAATCCGTCCAAAGGATTTGGAATCGATCGGTACCTGTACAATATCGCCAAGTTCATATTTTGAGTCCATCATCTTCGCATTTACAAGACTGATCTCCTCCTCCGGATCTTCCACTTCCTCCACTACGGTCTTCTCAGCGTAAACCGCGAAATCGCAGGTCTCACGGTTCATCACGACCTTAATATTATCCGCTTTTTTGAAATGGTTTTTGCAGGCGTTCATCAGGGAATTTTCAATTGCGTCCAGCATGGTCTCCTTGCTGATGTCCTTCTCCTGTTCCAGTATGGTAAGCGCTTCCATTAATTCTGTACTCATTGCTTTCTTTTCCTCCTAAACACTAAAAATCAAATGCCAGCCTGATCAATGCAATCTCTTTCCTGTCAAACTTCTGTTTTGTTCCATCTTCATAAGAAATCGTCACAGAATCACTGTCATATTCCTCTAACACTCCGGTAAACTCTTTCTGCTTGTCAATCATCCGGTATGTCCGGATCTCCACTTCTTCCCCGATGCTTCTTGCAAAGTCCCTGTCTTTCTTTAACGGTCTTCCAAGCCCCGGCGAACTCACTTCCAGGATATAGCTGTCGTCGATAAAATCCTTTTTATCCAGAAGATCAGAGAGCTCTCTGCTTACGACCTCGCAGTCGTTGATGGCAATTCCGCCCGGCTTGTCGATATAGGCCCTTAAATACCAGGTGCCAGCCTCTTTCACATATTCTACGTCAACCAGTTCAAACTCATACTTCGTAAGGATCGGAATCAGCAATTCCTCTGTTCTTTGTTCGTAGCTTTCTCTTTTTGACATCCTAACATCCTTTCTCTTTCAGATTTTCATGCCTGTCATAAAAAACCGCCCTGTATGCGGACAACCCGCAGAATTAAAGAAGAGTGAACATGACGTCCACTCTTCTGCCGATTTCTTATGTAACTATATGCACTATAGCACGTTTTTTTGACAAAATCAAGGTTTTTTGCCGATTTTAGCGGTTTTCTCCTATTTTACGATATCGAGAATGCCTCTGATGTCGAGAATCACATAGTCTGCTCCCGCATCCTTGTAAATTTTCTCCGCTCTTTCGTACTGTGCTTTCTTTTCTTCTTCGGAAAGGGCGTCAAATTCCTCTTTGGAGAGTCCGAGAACAGAACTTCCTTCCAGGATTCCGACTGCTTCCATTCCTGCGTTCTTTCCTTCTTTGATATCGGATACCGTATCTCCGACTTTGATAACCTTTCTCACATCGGAAAGTCCAAGTTCTTCCATGTTCTTGAAGATCATGTACGGGTACGGACGTCCGTGGTTTTCCACCGCGTTCGGGCTGAACCAGCAGTCCGGCTCGTATCCAAGTTCTTTTGCCTTCGGAGCAACGATGGCCATCATGTCATCGGTATATCCGGTTGTGGATCCTATCTTCAGTCCCATCTCGCGGAGTTCTTTCACCGTTTCGATCACGTACGGTTTCGGATCTGCGAAGTTCGGAAGGTTTTCCAGAAGTTTCTTCTCGCTGAGCTCGTAAACCGCATGGACATCTTCCTCGGTCCAGTCTCTTCCATATTTTTCTTTCCACAGTCCGCTGATGCGTTCTCCCTGAAGCATGGTCCGGATATGGTCGATTTTAAGCATTCCCATCGGTCCTCTGACCTCCTCCATGGTCGGGTCAATTCCGTATTCATGGAAGGAATCGAGGAATGCCTGTACCGGTGCAAAGCATCCGTAATCCACTGTCGTTCCTGCCCAGTCAAAAATCACTGCTTCGTATTTCATCTTAGTTTCTCTCCTTTAAAAATTCTGAAATGATTGCTGTCACCTTTACCATATCTTCCGGATAGATCTCTCCGATGTTTCCGATACGGAATGTATCTGCATCCGTTACTTTTCCCGGATAAATCGCGTATCCTCTTTCTTTGATGTACTGGTACATATCCTGGAAGGAGAAGTTGTGGTGTTCCGGATAGTAGAAGGTTGTAATGATCGGTCCCTGAACATCTGCTCCTACATATGGCCTGATGCCAAGCTCTGCCAGATTTTCAATGAGAATCTGATTGTTCTTCTCGTAGCGTTCCTGTCTCTTTTCAATGCCGCCTTCTTCCTCCAGTTCGCGAAGCGCCTGTCTGAATGCAAGTACCACATGGGTCGGTGATGTAAATCTCCACTTTCCATCCTTCTCCATGGTTTCCCACTGATCGTAAAGATCAAGAGAAAGGCTTCTTGCTTTTCCTTTGCTCTCCATCAGTTTGTCTCTTCTGCAGATAATAAAGGAGAAGCCCGGAACTCCCTGAATACATTTGTTGGCGCTGCTGATGATGAAGTCAATGCCAAGCTCACCCACCTGAATATCCACGCCGCCAAAACTGGACATGGCATCCACGATAAATGTCTTTCCTCTTTCTTTTACTGCTTTTGCAACAGATTCGATATCATTTAAGATTCCGGATGTCGTCTCGCTGTGCACCATGGCAACGTGCGTAATCTTTGCATCCTCATCCAGATATTCCGCGATCTTTCCGGCATCCGGTACTTTATCAAAATCTTCTTCATAAAGAACGTAGTCAATTTTTGCATGTTCCGCAATTGATGCCATACGATTTCCGTAAGCACCGTTTGCCGCGATCAAAAGCTTTTCATCTTCTCCAATGACGCTGGTCAGTACAGACTCCACGCCGAATGTTCCGCTTCCCTGCATCAGGACAACGGTGTAGTCCTCCTCGGAAACATGAGCCAGTTTTAACAGTTCTTTTCTGATCTCCTGTGTAATCTGTTTGTAGTCGTCATCCCATGTGCAATGGTCTAACAGCATCTCCTTTTTTACAGTATCCGTTGTGGTGAGCGGTCCTGGTGTGAGTAATTTGTAGTTCTTCATGATTTTCGTTTTCCTTTCCTTTTTCCTGTATTTTCGCATCCGCTCAGACGCATTGACAGACCGCCGGCCTTATTTTCCGGCAGTCTGCATTTGTCTTAATTGATCATGTCTTATTTTGCTGCTTCTGAGATTTCCTGATGTTTTTCCAGTAAGTCTACTGTCAGTTTTTCCGGGAATACCTTTGGATAAGCAGATTTGTTGTCGGAATCTGTCTCTCCTTCATATACAGCAAGCGGGTATGTTTTCTGAAGTTCTTCTCTTCCTTTTTCAATGATGCACTGCGCCATCTCCATTGCCTTGTCTGCTTTGTCTCCGTTGTCTTTGTCGAGAACAGCTACAGACTCTGTCAGAGAGAAGTTTCCTTCCGTCGGGTCGACATAGTCAATCGGAAGTCCTTCTTCTTTATCTGCTACCGCCTGATGTCTCAGACCAAATCCGACTGCCACTTCTCCGGCACGTACTTTTTTAAGCGGTGCGGAACCGGAATCTTCGATGTTGTCGCCTGCATTTGCGTAAATATCCGACAGAATATTCTGTGCTTCCTCCTCACCGTATTCGCTTACAAGTGCCTGAATCAGAAGCCATGCCGTAGAAGAGCTCTTAATATCTGTCACGGAAATCATGTCCTTGTACTGCGGATCTGCCAGATCCTTGATGCAGGTCGGTGTGTCCAGATTGTTTTCCTTTAAGAGTTCTGTATTGACAATGATCGCGCCTTCCTGTTTTGTAATCGGTGCGTAGAAATCAGAACTGTCATTTTCACTGAGTGTTGTATAGTCAAATGTCAGATCTTTAAACATGCTGTTCTGCTCCTGAGCACTGTCCAGGTAGAAAGAACTCATTGTCACCATGTCTGCTTCCAGATTCTTTCCTTCCGCGATCAGCTTTCCTCCCAGTTCGGATGTTCCGAATGTCTGGAATACATATTCGCCTTCATATCCATTATCATCCAGTGTTTTTTTCATGGCATCTACCGCCTCTTCATCAGCGTTGGAATAGATAATGATCTGATCCTCTGAAGATCCTGAAGCCGCATCTGATCCGGAACATCCGCCAAGCATTACGGAGCCGGCCATCAGACATGCCATAAACATTGCTGTCACACTTTTCATCTTCATAATTTTTTTCTCCTTTTTCACTTTAAATTCAGATTTTTTTCTATCTGAAAGGAGGACTAATACTCCCTTTATGCAAAGATTGGTCAAAAGGATCAGGATGGACAGTACGAAAATTTCATTGAATTTCATGAAATACTGTAATTCCTTGATCTTCGTTGTAATTACCATGGTTCTCGCTCCCGCGATGAAGATTACCGCGCTGACGGTTACCATTGCATTCACGAAATAGTATCCGAACACTTCCAGAAGTGTGGATGACATATTCGGTGTGATAATTCTTACGAGGGTTTTCCCCCAGGAGTCGCCAAGCAGTTTCGCTGTCGCCTCCCAGGAGGTGTTCAGCTTCAGAAGCGCGTTCTTGATCATCAGGTACGGTGTAGAAAAATAATGGATCATGTTACAGATGATGATCAGTAAAAAAGTGTTCTGAAGCGATGTTCCTGAGAACACAAGCATATATGCAATACCGATAACCATTCCGGGAATGGTGTTGGTGATCAGGGCTGTGCTTTCTACCACCTGCTTTGCGGATCCTCTCAGGCTGCTCCGCGCGGAAGCAAGCGCACATCCGTAAGCAAGCAGGGTTCCGAAAATCGCCGTCATAAATGCTACAAACAATGAGTTTTTATATACTGCCGTCAATGTATTGTCGTTGAATACATCGCGGAAGTGATCCAGTGTAAACACTGCCTGATAAGGCCATTCCTGAATAAACGGCATGATGAAGATCACAGCAAAGACTGCAAATACACAGATCAGGATCACAGCCGATCCGACCGAGCAGAGGATGTCTCTTGTCTTGTTTTTCTTTAATTCAATTGCGGAGATCTTCGTATACCGGATGTTGTATCGTTCCAGGAATTTCAGAAGCAGGATGCTGACAATCGAAGGAATCAGCATGATCACGGCTACTACCGCTCCGTTGTTGAAATTCGGGATACTTCCAAGCATCTCATTGTAAAGTACGGTTGCAACAACTTCGTACTCTCCTCCCACGGATTCCGGAATACCGTAATCGGTAAAGCAGAGGAAAAAGCACTGTACAAAGGATGTTGCAAAGGTTCCAAGCAACGGACGGATGATCGTCTGCTGGAATGTTTTCAGCGGGGAGTCTCCCATGATTCTGGAGACAACCGTAAATTTCTTGTCGATATATTCCATCGTATTGGACAGAAGCATAAAGGATACCGGAAGGGTGTAGATCACATATCCGATCACAAGTCCGTTAAATCCGTAGATATCAAACAGCTGCCTTCCAAAGAGCCTTGTCAGAAGTCCCTGTTTTCCGAAGGAATAGATAATGGCAAATCCGTATGTAATAGTCGGCAGAAGCATTGGAAGCTGTGCTGCCAGACGGATAAATTTCTTATATTTTCCAGGTGCATTTGTATAATGTACGGTGTACGCAAGTAAAAACGCAAGGAGTGTTGCCACCACCGCGCTGACGATGGAAACTTCCAGGCTGTGCCGTACAGCCAGGCCGAATCCTCTCTGTGTCAGCATTTCACTGTAGTGTGCCAGGGAAAGTCCTGACTCACCTGCAAGAGACTGTTGAAACAGTACGATAACCGGGACAAACAGAAAGATCAAAAACAGAAGAAGCGCAATCCCGTAAATTCCTTTGATTTCTTTTTCTTTTATCTTCTTCATCTTTTACACCACCTGAAATCTCTTTGCTTCTGATTCACTGAACAGCATCATGATGTTGTTTCTCTTGATTTCGAGCTGTCTTAAAATGAAGTTCTTTACGAAATCTTCTTCCGGTGTATTGATAATATCTTCCGGTCTTCCGTACTGGGCGATCGTTCCCTGATTCATGATGACAACCTTGTCGGAAAGGGTGAGTGCTTCCTCCGGATCATGTGTGACTATAATGGTTGTCAGATGATATTCTCTTGCAATCTCCTTGATCTTGTCTTTGATGGATTCTTTGATCACGCCATCCAAAGCACTCAACGGCTCGTCAAGAAGCAGGATCTTCGGCTTCATTACCATGGTTCTCGCAAGAGCCACTCTCTGTTTTTGTCCGCCGGAAAGCTGTTCGATCTTCTTATCCAGATGGTCCTTCAGTCCCAGAAGATTGATCAGTCCATTGACTTCCTCCACCGTTACAATGTTTTTGTTATTGCGAAGGCCGTATGTAACATTCTGTTTCACATTCAGATTCGGGAAGAGCGCATAATCCTGGAATACAATATTGAATCCTCTCTCTTCCATTGGTACATTTAAAATATCTTCACCCTGAAAAATCAGTTCACCGGCATCTGCCTGTGTCAGTCCGAGGATGATATTTAAAAGTGTTGTTTTCCCGCATCCGGACGGTCCGAGAATCGATACAATCTCGCCATCCTCGATCTGCAGATTGATGTTTTTTAAAACATTCACTCCGTCAAATGATTTTTTGATATGCTTTAATTCCAGCATGTACAAATGACCCTTTCTTTTATCCAGATTTTCTACATTTCATCGTTTTTTTCATCCTATAGCACTATAACTCTTTACGTTTTTTTGTTCCATCCAGCTTACGCAAAGCTTTTGTAAAAATCGTGTTACTGTCTTTTCAGGAAATGTAAAATTCATTTAACAAAAAAAACATTGGGGACGGGTTCCTTTTCACCGGAACACGTCCCCAATGTTTATTGGAGTGGTTTTATTCGCCCGCCGTCTCAGGTTCGGGCTGTCTTCTAAAATTCTGTACAAAGTCAATTAAAAGTGATGAAAGCATCACTGTCACCACGGAAAACGCAATCCGGATGACCGGAATATAAGAAAGGGAAAGTCCCAGTACTACCAGATCCGTAAAAAGATAGGCTCTGGAAAGCCTCCACCCGGTTCCTCTGGAAATGGAAAGGGCAAGTGCATCGTCTCCGCCGCTTGATCCGCCCTGACGTACAATCAGGCCGACACCGATTCCTACAAAAACACCTCCCAGAAGTGCCGCCGCAAGCGGATAATCCGACAGATCCGGCAGCATGTAGGGAAACTGTTCCCACAGATCATAAAACAGAGACACAAATAAGGTGGAAATCACGGAAATCCTGATAAACTTTCCTCCAAGAAACCGGAATGCCAGAAGGTAGCAGCTCAGATCAAGGATCGGGGTTACAAGTCCTTTTGGAATATGAAACCATTTGTTTGCAAACAGTGTCATGCCAATGACACCTCCTTCAGTAATCCCGGTCTGTGAATGAATATTGTGGATACCGAAGGTACAGATTGCCGCTCCCACGGCAATCCATAACAACATCGGCACCGTAATTCCCTCAACCAGTCTTTGTACTGTTCATCTCATCTTATTCTTCAACATCATAAAACCTCCTTTGTGTTTATCTTAAACTCTGGTACTATCCCAGAGTCAAGACATTTTCACAAAAAGGAGGTCTTTTTTATGCTCTCTGCTTTACGCCCGACGTGTCACGCTTTCCTGTTTTCAGACGGTTCAGCGAAATTTCTTTTTCCTTATATACTGCTTTGGTCTCAGTTCCTTCTGCAAAAACGTAGGCGCTTTCCACAGCGTCCTTCTTCTGAAGCCTGATTCCCCGGATTCCGAGGGCTCCCTTTTTCTTCTCGGATACATCTTCCGCCGGGAATTTGAGGAAGTAGCCGTTTTCTGTCTGAAGCACGGCAAAATCCTGCCCGTTCATCGGAAGCACAGCTCGTACTTCATCACCTTCCTGAAGCTTGGTCGCCGCGGTTGTCCGCTTGGAAACAAGGAATTCCGATCCTGCCACCCGTTTGACAAGTCCGTCCTTTGTAGCAAACAGAAGGAATTCTCCTTCCAGATCCGCTTCATTCATCAAGGCAACGATATGTTCCCCTGTGCTGTCATAATTACTGATATTGTCCACCGGCAGTCCCTTGTCCCGGAATTTGCCATGCGGGATATCCAGTACCTTGATCTGGTGCATCCGTCCTTCAGCAGTAAACAGACAGAGCTTTCCGGTATTCATGCAGCGGATGATATAGCGGCTTTCTGCGTCCGCCGCCTCCTGGTTCCGCTCGTAAACAGACGGATCCACCGTCCTTGCATATCCGAAACGGTCCACCAGACAGATCACTTCCTGCTCCTCGATCTTTTTCTCCTCGTAAACTGCTTCCTCTGCATTTTCAAGGAGGGTGCGGCGCTTCACCGCATATTCTTTCTTCAGCTTATTCAGATCGTCAATGATGACAGCCGACATTTCATCGTAGTCATTTAAGATCTTCTCATAACGCTCGATCTTACGGATTGTTTCTTCATGCTCTTTCTGAAGCGCTTCGATCTCCAGACCGATCAGCCGGTAGAGACGCATCTCCAGAATGGCCGTTGCCTGCCGCTCTGTAAAGGAAAGAAGCTTTGCCATCTTCTCTGAAGTTTTGCTTTTAAATGTAATCTCATCGGTGATTCCGTACATCAGACAGGCCCTGGCGTCCTTGACCGAACGGCTTCCCCGCAGGATCTCGATAATCAGGTCAATCACATCACAGGCCTTGATGAGACCTTCCTGTACCTCACGTTTTTCCTGCTCTTTTGCAAGCAGTGTCCGGTATTTCCTTGTAGTAATCTCGAACTGAAAATCCACATGATATTCAATGATCTTTTTCAGCCCCATCGTCTCCGGCTTTCCGTCCGCCACCGCCAGCATGTTGACGCCGAACGTATCCTCCAGTTTCGTCTTCTTGTAAAGCATGTTCGTCAGATTTTCCACATCGGCATCCTTTTTCAGGTCGATGACGATACGGATTCCCTCTTTGGAGGACTGGTTGGAAATATCCACAATGTCCGATGTCTTCTTCGTCTCCACAAGGGCGCAGACATCATTTAAAAATTTACCGATACCGCTTCCGATCATCGTGTATGGAATCTCCGTGATGACAAGACGCTTTTTCCCGCCTTTTAAGTCTTCAATCTCCACTTTTCCACGCAGCTTGATCTTCCCGCTTCCGGTCTCATAGATCTGCAGCAGGTCGTCCTGATTGACCACGATGCCGCCCGTCGGGAAATCCGGGCCTTTCAGATATTTCATCAGCTGCCTGGTGCTGATAGCATTGTTCTTCATGTATGCTTTCACCGCGTCGATGACTTCCCCCAGATTGTGGGTCGGGATGCTTGTCGCCATACCGACTGCGATTCCTTCCGCTCCATTGACAAGAAGATTCGGGAAACGGACCGGAAGAACTTCCGGCTCTTTTTCCGTCTCGTCAAAGTTCGGAACGAAGTTGACAATGTCCTTGTCCAGATCCGCAAGAAACGCTTCCTGGGTCACCTTCGCAAGTCTTGCCTCGGTGTAACGCATGGCCGCAGCCCCGTCCCCTTCGATGGAACCGAAGTTTCCGTGGCCGTCCACCATCACCATGCCCTTTTTGAAATCCTGTGCCATCACGACAAGAGCCTCATAAATGGAACTGTCGCCGTGAGGATGGTATTTACCCATCGTGTCCCCGACAATACGCGCGCACTTTCTGTACGGTCTGTCATACCGGATTCCCAGTTCGTACATATCATAAAGGGTACGTCTCTGGACCGGCTTCAGGCCGTCCCTGACGTCCGGCAGGGCACGGGAAACGATGACGCTCATCGCATAATCAATATATGATTTTTTCATGACATCCGAATATTCGGTCCGGATGATCTGTTCACTTTCATTCTGACTCATGTATCTTCCTCATTTCTAATGGTAACTGTCCGTTTCCTGCTAAATATCCAGCTCTGCCTCTCTGGCATTCTCGTAGATAAACGTCCGTCTCGGCGGTACTTCGGTACCCATCAGCATCTCTGTCACGCTGGAAGCCATCCGGGCGTCTTCGATCTCCACCTGTTTTAAAATCCGGGTCTTCGGATCCAGTGTCGTCTCCCAGAGCTGCTGGGCATCCATCTCTCCCAGACCTTTGTATCTCTGGAGCGTGAACGGCCCTTTGTGCTTCTTCCGGTACTCTTCCAGAGCCCGGTCATCGTAGAGGTATTCCTCCTTGCCGCTTTTTGGCATGGCCTTATAAAGAGGCGGCATGGCAATATAGACATGTCCCTCAAAAATAAGCTCCGGCATAAAGCGGTAAAACAAGGTCAGGAGCAGCGTGGAAATATGCGCTCCGTCCACGTCCGCATCGGCCATGATGATAATCTTATCGTACCGCAGTTTGCTGATATCAAAATCATTTCCGTATCCTTCGGAAAATCCGCAGCCAAAGGCATTGATCATTGTCTTGATCTCCGCGTTTGCCAGCACTTTATCGATACTTGCCTTCTCTACATTTAAAATCTTTCCGCGGATCGGAAGGATCGCCTGGTACATCCGGTCTCTCGCCGTCTTGGCAGAACCGCCTGCGGAGTCTCCCTCCACGATAAAGATCTCACATTTTTTCGGATCCCTGCATTCGCAGTTTGCGAGTTTTCCGTTGCTGTCAAAAGAATACTTCTGCTTTGTCAGCAGGTTTGTCTTTGCCTTTTCCTCCGTTTTCCGGATCTTTGCCGCCTTCTCCGCACAGGACAGCACTTTCTTTAAGACATCCAGATTCCGGTCAAAGTAACGCACGATTTCATCGTTTGTCACCTTGCTTGTGGCCTTGGCTGCATCCTGGTTGTCCAGTTTCGTCTTTGTCTGCCCCTCAAATCTAGGATCCGGGTGCTTGACAGAGACAATCGCCGTCATCCCGTTCCGGATGTCCGCACCGGTAAAGTTGGCATCCTTGTCCTTCAGAATTCCAAGCTCCCTTGCGTACTGGTTCATCACTGTCGTAAAGGTGGACTTAAAGCCTGTCAGATGAGTTCCTCCTTCTGCATTATAGATATTGTTGCAGAATCCAAGAATGTTCTCATGAAACTCATTGACATACTGAAAAACCGCCTCCACCTCGATGCCCTCGGCCTCCCCTTTGAAGTAGACCGGGTCGTGAACCGGCTCGCTCTTGGAATTCAGATCCTTGATAAACCCGATCAGTCCGTCCGGCTCATGGTAGGTAATCTGCTCTTCCGGCTCTTTTCTCTTATCTGTAAAATGAATCGTCAGTTCCGGATTCAGATATGCAGTCTCGTGAAGCCTGCTCTTGATCTCCTCCTCCCGGAATCTTGTCTTTTCAAAAATCTCGCCGTCCGGGAGAAAATTAATGGTCGTCCCTGTCTTTTTCGTCTTTCCGATCACCGGAAGGAGCCCGTTTTCCAGTTCCACCACCGGAATTCCCCGCTCATATCGGTCATGGTGAATGGCCCCGTCACGGCTGATCTTCACATCCATATATTCGGAAAGGGCATTGACTACGGAAGAGCCCACACCGTGGAGTCCGCCGCTTGTCTTGTAGACAGAATCGTCAAACTTTCCCCCTGCGTGCAGTGTTGTATAGACAATACGCGCCGCCGATACGCCTTTTTGATGCATTCCAACCGGCACGCCGCGCCCGTCATCGGAGACTGTCGCGGAGCCGTCTTTTTCCAGCGTCACTTCTATATTCATGCAAAATCCGGCCAGATGTTCATCCACGGAATTGTCCACGATCTCGTATACCAGATGATTCAGCCCCTTTGTACCTACACTTCCGATATACATGCCGGGACGCTTCCGGACTGCCTCCAGACCTTCCAGTACCGCGATACTGTCCGCATCGTATGTCGTATGTTTCGCCATCGTATTCTTCCTTTCTTCCTTCTGATTATTCGTATCTTTCAAAAAATCCATTACTTTCAACAGTTTACCACAATCGAACATACGATTCAAGAAATTAAATTTTACCCATTCAGTACAGAAATTAAATTTTACCCGTTCAGCACACGGTTTAAGGACTCTGCCAGCGGCTCCATGGCATTTTTCATCTCCTGCACCGTGTTCGTCTGGGCTCCCGCTTCCACGAGAAGCATCTTCGGGACAAGCTGCATGTTATAGCGGTATCCTTTCAGATAAATATTTCTCGTAAATCCCGGATAATGCTCATCGGCGTCCAGTTTCATCTGAAGGGAGAACGCCAGGTTATCCTGAATATACGGATTGTTGAAATACTGGATATCTCCGTTTGCCCTCGTCCGGCACAGGCCGTTG
Source organism: Pseudoflavonifractor sp. BSD2780061688st1 E11 (assembly GCF_005844125.1). Taxonomy (NCBI): domain Bacteria; kingdom Bacillati; phylum Bacillota; class Clostridia; order Eubacteriales; family Oscillospiraceae; genus Pseudoflavonifractor; species Pseudoflavonifractor sp. BSD2780061688st1 E11. The sequence continues at coordinate 30,418 of NZ_SPHM01000008.1, read as the reverse complement.
AAGAACATGATCTTTGCCGTCTGCTTTCCATTCACTTCCGTCACCAGGTGGGTTGTTTCGGCAACTCCGTCTCTATGTAGGTCAATGACCACCTCGATGGATGGATTTTCCGCCAGAATCTTTTCCGCCGCGGCGCCGGAAAGCTCATAGGCTTCGCTTCGGTCCAGTTTCCCGTTGATGATATCGTAGACACCCCGGTCGTGGATTGTCTGTATATGGTAAGTATTGTTCAGAAGATCTGTCAGGTAATCTCCGATTCCCACGATGGAAGTCGAATCATCCCCCGGAACCGAATCTACAAAAGTTTCCTGCGAGTGCGTGTGATAGATCAGAATTTTCGGCCCGTTGTCCTGATTTTCAAACTTCATGTTTTTCGCAAGCAGCATTTCCGCATTCAACTCTTCCGGGCTGGTCATCGTCGTACTGTCAATCGTATAAAAATGACTGGTCAGATACTCATAGTCCTTCAGCTTTTCCCGGTCAATGGTTCCCTGAATTTTCGTTTCATGGGGTTTTTCCGTCGTAGTATCCTGATTCTGTTCGATCAGCTTTCCATTTTCATCTACCACGTTCTCATCTTCCGCCTCCTTTTTCAAAAGCATCTCATACGTTTCCGAGTCCTCGATTTCCGTCTCGCTGACTTCATTTGCTTTCACATAATTTCCAAGGGGCGTCATTTTCATCGCCTGCCTGGCCACCCATTCACCGACTGTCCCTTCCGGCTGGTCATTCATCCGGACAAGGGCGGGGAAATACATTGCCTCCGCCCCTTTTTGAATGGTTCTCCCGATTTCTGCCCGGATAAACTCTGCCGAACTTTCATAACCTCCCAGAATAATATATCCGCCAAGCACACTCACCACACCTCCGATCAGGAGATGCCTAAGGTGTATGTTTCCACTCAAATGCCTCACTCTACTTTCTTACCATATCAGGATTTTCATGTCTTAACACTATATGCCTTTTTCTTCGTGATTATGTGCCTGTCCTGTCATTTCGCCACGCTCCTTATTCCTGGAGAATAACAGATTCAGGCCCTCCGATATAGTAAAACTGATCCTCTTTACCGTATCATCAATATCCTTTGGTGTGACAAACATACCGTTGAGATGAGGAGAGATCAGCTGTCTGACAAGCTCATATTTTTCGGCTACATGATACCCCTGCAGTACCACTCCCACTCCCTTGAGCACCTCGGAATGTTCCATCTCTTTCATCAGGTTTTCCATCGCATCATTTACAATAGTGGCCGCGTCAACCACTGTCGGCACGCCGATGGCGATCACCGGAGTTCCGATACTTTCTTCTGTAATGGCATTACGGTGGTTGCCGACACCGGATCCCGGATTAATCCCTGTATCCGCAATCTGGATCGTCCGGTTTAACCGTTTGGAATTTCTGGCCGCCAGCGCATCCACCACAAGGATTACATCCGGCTTCGTCTCTGTCACAACACCACGGACGATCTCTGCGGTTTCCATGCCGGTCTGTGCCATTACCCCCGGGACAAGAGCGCTTACCAGGGTCACTTCATCCTCGCCCATCGCGTACTTTCCATATTCGCGTACAATATGCCTTGTAATATTCAGATTATCCGCCACATACGGTCCCAGAGCGTCCGGCGTCACCTCCCGGTTCCCCAGTCCCACCATCAGGATCGAAATGTCCTCATCCTTGCTTCTTTTTTTCCATTTTCCCTTCAGAAGTTTCTCCACACACTCTGCGATCTTTACAGAAACTTCCCTGTGATACCCCTCATCCGGTACGGCAAGATTCGGTGCCTCCATTGTAATATATGTTCCAACAGGCTTTCCCATCGTTTTTGCTCCGTTCTCTGTCTTGATCTTTACCGTCGTAGTCCTGATTTCCCGTTCCTCGTCATACTCCTCTTCCAGAACGACGCCCTGAACTTCCACATTTTCTTCTTCAAATCGCTCTTTCTCCTCCAAAGCCAGATCGGTCCGGATACTGTACTTCTCAACCATGATAAAACCTCGCTTTTTTTCATTTAAACACTAGTTTCTCAAAAAAAAGCCGAAATATGTATTGACAGAAATTATTTATTGACATAAAATAAATGAGTATGCTTCGTCAGATCGTTCCGTGTCCGGCTCTGACGATGAACAAGAAATGAATTTACCAGAGTTGGAGGTGTAGGTCATGGCTAACATTAAATCTGCAAAGAAAAGAATTTTAGTTGCTGAGACAAGAACTGCAAGAAATAAGGCGATCAAATCTAAAGTGAAAACTTGCGTGAAGAAAGTTGAGACAGCTGTTGCTAACAAAGACGCTGCTGCTGCAAAAGAAGCACTCAGCGTAGCAATCTCTGAGATCAACAAGGCTGGAAGCAAAGGTGTTTACCACAAAAACACTTGTGCAAGAAAAGTTTCCCGCCTTACAAAAGCTGTAAACTCTATCGCTTAATTTATAGAAACAAAAAGCAAAAGACATCCTGAAACCGTCAGAGGATGTCTTTTTTATTTGTTGTTTCTCTTTGCTCAAAGGTATCTCTGTTTTTTTATTCTGCCGGAACATCTCTGATCACATTGCAGTCTCGGATCAGGATGCCAAGCGTCACTGCCAGCAGCACGCCTCCTGCCAGTAACACAAGACTTAACATCCAGGCATACGAAGCCTGATCTCCCGCAAAGTTTCTGAATCCACAGACTGCTGTATAAATCAGGAACAACAGCTGCCATACAGCAAAGCGTTTTGATTTCTGCTCCTGCTCCGGATCATCCCTGGCAGCGGCGCAGACTGCCAATGTTGCCATAACGAGATAAAACAGCTGCGCCAGGAGCCCCGCCCATCTCCAGGGCCCTATTTCATAGGTGCCTGTAAACCGGACCATTGCCGTTCCAAATCCTGCAATCCAGGCATACCGGAACCTCTGATCTCCCGTCTGCTGGTAGAGCTCTTCCAATCCCCGTATAAGGCACACAAGTCCCACCAGAGTTCCAATTTCGATTTCATAAATCCGGATACTGACCAGAAGCAGAAGAGTCCCTGCCATGATCTCATACTTCCACTTTTTCATCTATTTCACTCCCTCTTTTCTTTCATTGTATCATATAGTCTTTATCATGTGAAACAGCAAAAAGAAAGCCGATACCGGGAAACATATGTCCCAATACCGACTCTCTCCATATAGCATTATTCGTGCATCAAAAATTAGTTGTTGATCAGTTTGTCGTCTTCAGCCCAGCTGTAGAGTTTTCTTAATTCTGCTCCAACTACTTCTGACTCATGCTGAGCGCCTTTTGCTCTCATAGCGTGGAAGTGCGGTGCACCGATCTTGTTTTCTAACAGCCAGTCTTTTGCGAATGTTCCGTCCTGGATGTCTGAGAGGATCTTCTTCATTGCTTTCTTTGTATCTTCTGTGATGATCTTTGGTCCTGTGATGTAATCACCGTATTCTGCTGTATTGGAGATAGAGTATCTCATTCCTGCGAAACCGCTCTGATAGATCAGGTCAACGATCAGTTTCATCTCATGGATACATTCAAAGTATGCATTTTCTGCCGGATATCCTGCTTCAACAAGAGTTTCAAATCCAGCCTGCATCAGTGCAGATACACCGCCGCAGAGAACTGCCTGCTCACCGAAAAGGTCTGTCTCTGTCTCAATCTGGAATGTACTTGTCAGAAGACCTGCTCTTGCACATCCGATTGCTGCACCATAGGCAAGTGCCAGATCCAGTGCTCTTCCGGATGCATCCTGCTCTACACATACGAGAGCCGGAACGCCCTGTCCGTCTACATATGTACTTCTTACTGTATGTCCAGGCGCTTTCGGAGCAATCATAGTTACGTCCACGCCTGCCGGTGGTTTGATCTGTCCAAAGTGGATTGCGAATCCATGAGCGAACATCAGCATCTTACCTTCTGTCAGGTTCGGTTCGATGTCTTTTTTGTACATATCAGCCTGTAACTCGTCGTTGATCAGGATCATGATAATATCAGCCCATTTTGCAGCCTCCTGGTTTGTCATGACTTTGAGTCCCTGTGCCTCTGCTTTTGCTTTGGACCTGCTTCCTTCGTAAAGTCCGACTACAACATCACATCCGGATTCTTTTAAGTTCAGGGCATGTGCATGTCCCTGGCTTCCATATCCGATGATGGCAATCTTTTTTCCCTCCAGCAATGCTAAATTACAGTCTTCCTGATAATAGATTTTTGGTTTGTTCATTGTTACTCTACCTCCTGATTTTCTGATATAATCGTCAAAGGGATCATCCCTTCAGCTGCTGATTAGTCCAGACCGTTTTCCTCGGCCCGTTTTCTCAGAATCTCCTCTGCATCCGCAATATCTTTATTTCCTCTGGAAAGTCCGGTGATTCCGGTCCGCGCAAGTTCTAGAATCTCGTAGCCGTCAAGCAGATTCAAAAACGCGTCCAGTTTAGACTGTGCTCCGGTAAGCTCTATAATCAGAGATTCTTTCTCCACATCGATGATCTTCGCACGGAACACATCCGCGATCGCGATAATACCCGGCCGAAGCGTCGCATCTGCCTTGATCTTTACAAGAATAAGCTCTCTGTAAACCGCTTCCTCATCATTGAGAAGCTTAATCTCCAGTACATCTTCCAGCTTCCGAACCTGCTTTTCGATCTGAGAGAGAATCCTCTCATCCCCGCTTGCCACAACCGTGATCCTTGTAAAACGCGGATCCGCTGTCACACCTGCCGTAATGCTGTCAATACTGAACCCTCTTCTGCTGAAAAGTCCTGCAATACGGCTCAGCACTCCCGGTGTATTATCCACCAATAAAGAATAAACCTGCTTTCTCATACAACCTACCTCTACTTTCTTTTCTAAAAACAGAGTGCGTTCTGTTTTTTTATTGTAACAATGAATCATCCTTTTGTCAAGTAAAGCATTAAATCTTTTTTCTTTTCTGTTTCTTACTGTGCGTTCTGTTCTGCAATCCGCTCGGCCAGATCATTGAGATAGACCCACCGTTCCATTTTTTCTTCCAGTTCTTTTTCTGTTTTATCTTTTTCCCGGGTCAATTCTGTCAGTTTCATAGAATTGGTGGCATTCGCCATCATATCCTGATCCAGTTTTTCAAGCTTTGCTTCCAGAGATGATATTTCATCATCAATCCCCTCATACTCTTTCTGCTCTTTGTAAGTAAATTTCAGTTTTGCCTGACGGGGCTTCTTCCAGTCTCCCGCTTCGTTTTTCCTTGATTTCTCCGCCTCTTCCGTCTCTTTTCTCTGTTCACCTCTGGCATTCAGATAATCGGTGTATCCTCCTTCGTACTGTGTTACATCCCCGTTTCCGTCCAGTTCGAAAATCCGGTCCACAACATTATCGAGGAAATAGCGGTCATGGGATACGGCCACGACAATCCCCTCAAAAGAATTCAGATAATCTTCCAGAATAGTCACCGTTGCAATATCCAGATCATTGGACGGTTCATCAAGCAGAAGGACATTCGCTCCCTGCATCAGAACACTCAGAAGATAAAGGCGGCGTTTTTCTCCTCCGGACAGTTTTTCCACCGGCGTGTACTGCATCTCCGGCGTGAAAAGGAATCGCTCCAGCATTGCCGATGCGCTGATCTTTCCTTCTTCCGTCTGGACATATTCTCCGAAGTCCTTGATATAATCGATCACCCGGACACTGTTATCCATATCCGGCACTTCCTGGGCGAAATAACCGATCCGGATCGTCTCCCCGATTTCAATCTCTCCCTCATCCGGAGCAATCTGCCCCGCCATCATTTTCAACAGTGTGGACTTTCCGCAGCCGTTCGGTCCGATAATGCCAAGCCTCTGGTCTCTCAGAACAATGTAGTCCAGATCCCGGATCAGGTTCCTCTCCCCATATCCTTTTGAAATATGGTGAAGTTCGATGGTTTTCTTTCCCATCCTGGTACTGATCTTTGCAACATCCACACTCTTTTCCGCCTCCGGCACTTTCCCGTTTTTCAGTGCCTCCAGCCGTTCCAGTCTCGCTCTCTGCTTTGTACTTCTTGCACGGCATCCCCGCTTTGCCCATTCCAGCTCCATACGGAGCACACTTTTACGCTTTCTCTCAGATGCAAGTTCCATCTCTTCTCTTTGGGCTTTCAGTTCCAGAAATCCGGAATAACCGGCCTCATATCCATAGATTTTTCCATTATCCACTTCCAGAATCCGGTTCGTCACACGGTCCAGAAAATAACGGTCATGGGTTACCATCAGTACAACACCCCGGTAATTTCTCAGGTAGTCTTCCAGCCAGATAATCATTCCCTCATCCAGATGGTTGGTCGGCTCGTCCAGAAGCAGAATATCCACATCTTCGGCCAGCACTTTCGCCAGCGCCACCTTTCGCCTCTGTCCGCCGGAAAGGTCTGCCATCTTTGCCGTATAGTCCAGAATTCCAAGCTTCGTCAGATTGCTCTGCACCTTCCAGTCCGTATCCGGATTTCCGTCCAGTGCATATCCGGCAATATCCGAATCCGCGCAAAACACCGGATTCTGCAGAAGATAGGCAGCCTTTTTCCCATTCTGCCGGATAATCTGTCCTTCATCCGGCTCCTCCTCTCCGGCAATCATCTTCAGAAGGGTGGATTTTCCGGTACCGTTAATTCCGACAATCCCTATTTTGTCTCCTTCCTGTACCCCAAAAGAGGCATCTTCAAAAAGAAACTTATCGCCAAATCGTTTTGTAATGTGTTCTATATTTATGATATTCATCTCTTTGCTGCTCCTGTCTTCTTCGATTTCATTCTTTCTGTATCCGATCATACTACCAGATATGATAAGGGATTTTTCCATTTGCGTCAATGCACGGAAAAAGACTGCTGTTGAAATCGCACAGCAGTCTTTATCCTTTAATAGCCAAGTTTGGGAAGAATATTTTTCGGTTCGTCATAAATCAGCAGATCTGCTTTTTCATCCAGCAGCGTCTCTTCATTGTGAATCAAAACGATCTTGCTTCCCTCAAAGCATTTAATATAGTTATGGAATACTTCCGAACTAAGCGACGTGCCCAGCAGAAGCAGTACATCACTCTTTTCAATCTCTTCCAGTGTTCTGGAAAGCTTTTCGCTGTCAAGCATCTTTCCAAAAAACGACACATCCGGACGGATCACGCCTCCGCACACTTCACAGTACGGAACTTTCTTTGCCTGTCTGATATAATCAACAGAATATGTTTTTCCGCATCTCTGGCAATGATTGTGATAAATACTTCCATGAAGATTGATCACGTTTTTACATCCGCTCCGTTCACTTAACTCATAGATATTGCTTGAAATAATACATTTCAGCTTTCCTGCCCGCTCCATTGCCGCAAGAGCATAGGTAGATGCCGACGGCTCCAGATCTGCAAGAATCTCGTGTTTATAAAAATCGTAAAACATTTCTGTCCGTGTATTAAAAAAGGCGTCCGTGTAAAGGTATTCCGGAGATCGTCCGTACCTTTCCTCAATCCGGTAAGCACGTTCCTGCTCCTTGAGCGGATAAATTCCGCACTCTTCCATCATCCCGGAACCGCATAATGCGACAATATACTGTCCTCTGTCGATAATCTCCCTCAATGTGTCCAGCTTGTTTAACTCCTGCATGGCAATCCTCTCCTTTTGGACTCTGCCCTTTTTCAAGGGCCGAAACCCTTTTTATTTATTATACTATGCAGGTTTTCCGTGTACAAGGGACATCTTTTGTGTTGTGTTATATTTTTTATTTATCCCAGATCCGGTGTATCCATGAGACAGATTGTCTCAACCGCTTTTCCGTCCGTCTCAAACAGAATAATTTCATTGGTTCCTTCTCTCAACAGCGGTCCCGGAATATAAAGACGTCTCTGCGGGCCGGCCTCCCAGAATCTTCCGATATTTTTCCCATTTACAAATACACATCCCTTTCCGAAACCTGTCACATCCAGGAACGTATCAGCAGTTTCCCCGGCCTCAAATGTAAATTTGTAGAATGCAGGCATCCCTTCTTCATAATCTCTTGCGAAATCCACCTTTGAGATGTCCTCAAGTGGAAGCGGATACATATCCCATCCCATATGGAACGTTCCATTGACCAGAACCCCATGGGTAATTCCTTTTTTCTGTAATTCAATTTCCGGTCCGTAATTGACTCTTCCCATATTTTCCATCAGAATATCAAGATTTCCCTGTTCATTTTCCAGTTCAAATCCGGTCGTTCTGTCCATCTCATAATCATTACGGATATCTACCTGTTTTCCATCCGCAAAGAGAATTGCACGGTCTGCTCCGCCACGGATTTCGCAGGAACGAATCTCTTTTCCTCTGGTAATTGTACTTCTGTAGAGAACATAGCCATAATTTTGTCCAAGTTCCTCCATGGACAACGGCATGGCCTCTCTGACCGGGGTGCTTAATGTATCCAGCGTATCAAAAAGTCCTGCTTTTTCCTGTACCTGCAATGTTCCATATGATTTTCTTGTAATTGGAGTTGTAAACTCCACTTCCGGAATCTCACGGAATTTGGAAATCACTTTCTGGAATTCCAGATACTTCTCTGTAATCTGGCCATCCTCGCTTAATGGAGCATCGTAATCGTAGGATGTCACATCCGGAAGAAGCTTTCCATCATAATTAGAACCATTCATAAAACCAAAGTTTGTTCCACCATGGAACATGTAGAAGTTCACATGTCCCCGATTCAGCATATCCTCCAGAGACTTTCTATGATCTTCAAGACCTACAACTCTATGTTCTCCCTGTCCCCAGTGATCGAACCAACCATCCCAGAATTCCATACACATCAGCGGCTGATTACCGATTACACTTTCTAACTCGTCAAATCTTTCCGATCCTCTGGAACCGAAATTTGCAGTCTGCCAGACATCTTCAACGCCTCCGTCAGCCAGCATATGATCATCTGTACCGTCCGAAGTCACAAATGGTACTTCAATGCCTCGTTCTACCATCATTGTTTTCAATGCATTCAGATATTCTTTATCATTTCCATAAGAACCATATTCATTCTCGATCTGAAGCATCAGTACCGGACCGCCCTTTGTGAACTGATACGGCACAAGCAGCGGAATCAGTTTGTCATAATAACGCTCTACGCAGTCCAGATACACTTTGTTATTGCAGCGAAGCCGGATTCCCGGTTTCGTCAAAAGCCATGCCGGAAATCCGCCGAACTCCCACTCTGCGCAGATATACGGAGACGGTCTTAAAATTACATATAAACCAAGTTCCTGAGCCAGCTCTATAAATCTGCAAAGATCATATTCTCCTTCAAAATGGAACTCTCCTTCATTCGGCTCATGAACATTCCATGCTACGTAGGTTTCCACCGTATTACAGCCCATGGCCTTTAATTTTTCCAAACGGTCTCTCCAGTATTCCGGAACTACCCGGAAATAATGGATACTTCCTGAAATGATCTGCAGTTTTTCTCCGTTTACATAAATCTCATCTTTTATTTCTATTCTGTTCTCCATTTTTAATCTCCTGCTTAAATTTGTTTCCGGGTTTCTCTTTATGAAAAGAAAGAAGCATCCCCGTTTGATGCTTCTTTCTTTTTCCCTTTTATCCTCTCTGTCACTATGCCATATATTCTTCCAGAAGTGTCATGTCGACCGAATCACTGTCATGAATGATCAGCTTGACAGATTTGGATAAATCCATACTAAGGATCCCCAAAAAGGATTTCGCATCAATCGTGGCTCTCCCCTGAACCAGATCGAAATCCCCCTCCAGTTTTCTCAGAACTCCATTCAGTCCTTTTGCTTTCTCCACTGAACCAATATTCACATATACCTCTCTCATTGTTTTCTCCTGCCTTATGTGCATATTTTTCTTATCAGACAGCTCCTTATTATACTCGTTTTTCCACGATTTTGAAAGCCTTTTTTTGAAAAATTCACATTTGATTTTTCTCAGGAAAGCCAGGCTTTTTTCAGGATTTCCACTGCTTCTTTAATCTGGTCTTCTTCCATATTGGCATAACCGAGAAGCACAGAAGCCTGGTTTTTTCTGGTCCCCTGTGTATCGTAGGAGGAAAGACCGTAGACCGCCACTTTTTCCTCCCTTGCAAGCCGGATCAGTTCCTCTTCCGACCGTCCGTCCTCAAATGTCAAAAGCAGGTGGACACCGGCATGTTCTCCGGAAATCCTGCATTTTCCTGCAAATGGTTTCAGACAGTTCAGGAAGGTATCGTGCCTTCCTTTATAAAGTGCCCGCATCCGGTTGAGGTGACGCTCGTAATGACCGTCTTCGATAAACTTCTGCAGAATCATCTGATCCACTCTGGATACGGTCGGATTGATAAACCGGCAAGCCGCCTGATAAACTTTCATCAGGCTTTCCGGAAGTACCATGTAACTCATACGGATAGCCGGAGCGATGGATTTGGAAAAAGTGCCGAGATAGATCACCTTCTCCGACGCATCGTAACCTTTCAGCGCCGGGATCGGTTTTCCTTTATAACGGAATTCACTGTCGTAATCATCCTCGATCAGATAACGCCCTTCTTTTTCATCTGCCCATGCCAGGAGCTCCATTCTCCGCCTGATCGGCATAACAATTCCAAGGGGATACTGGTGGGACGGCATGACATAGGCAATATCCGCATCCGTCTCCTGAAGGATACTGGCTTCCATTCCGTATTTGTCCATATCCACGGTACATACCGGATATCCGAGCCGCTCAAACATCCGGTATGCCTGTCGGTAAGTCGGATTTTCGAACGCCACTTTATGATTATGTCCAAGAATCGTATGGAGCAGAAGAAGCATATAGTCGTTCCCTGCCCCGATGATGATCTGTTCCGGCGTACAGTTGACCCCCCGCGCCTGGTAAAGATAGGAGGCGACGACTCTTCTCAGTCCATATTCCCCCTGCGGATCTCCCATCCGGAACAGCTCGGACTTATCCTCCCCCAGCACATCTTTCGAGAGCTTTCTCCACACCTGATACGGGAAACGCTTCAGATCTACCCCGTGCGGAGAAAAGTCATACAGGATATCTTTTTTCTTCTCCTGCTGTCCTCCGGCAACTGTCTTTTTCGGTTTTAGCCGGTACAGTTCCTTAACATCCAGCACAAATGTCCCTTTGTACGGTACCGATTCGATATAACCTTCCGATACAAGCTGTTCATAGGCAAGTTCCACCGTACTTCTGCTGACTTCCAGATAGCCGGCCAGAGAACGGGTAGAAGGGAGTTTTTCCCCTGCGGAAATCCTCCCTTTCTGTATGTCATTTTTGATATACTGATAAATCTGTTCATAAAGAGGAACCGCACTGTGCGGTTCCAGATTCATTGTCAATTCATTCATTTTTATTTTTTCGGAAGTTTAAAGGAGCTCTTGAGTGATACGATTCTGTTAAATACCAGTGCATCCGGTCTGGAATCTTTGGAATCCACACAGAAGTATCCCTGGCGTACGAACTGGAAGCTGTCGTATGCCTTTGCATCCTGGAAATTCGGCTCTACATAGCACTCTCTTACTTCCAGAGAATTCGGATTCAGGTTCAAAGACCCGTCCTCCTTATTGTATACGCCTTTCTCCTCATCAATCAGGTTTTCATAAAGACGTACGGTTGCTTTCACTGCTGTCGGCGCTGCCACCCAGTGAATCGTTCCTTTGACTTTCCGGCCGGTAAATCCGGTGCCGCATTTTGTCTCCGGATCATAGGTGCAGTGTACGACTGTCACATTACCGTTTTCATCCTTTTCGCATCCGGTACATTTTACAAAATACGCATTCATCAGGCGCACTTCGTTGCCCGGGAACAGACGGAAGTATTTCTTCGGAGGCTCTTCCATGAAATCTTCTCTCTCGATATAAAGCTCTCTGCCAAACGGTACCATACGTTTTCCAAGTGCTTCATTTTCCAGATTGTTATCTGCCTCGAGATATTCCACTTCTCCTTCCGGATAGTTGTCAATCACAAGTTTGATCGGATCCAGTACTGCCATCATTCTTGGGCGTTTCAGCTTCAGATCCTCACGGATGCAGTACTCAAGCATCGCGTAGTCTACAGAACTCTGTGCTTTGGAAACCCCGCACAGCTCTACAAACATCCGGATGGATTCCGGCGTAAATCCTCTTCTTCTGAGGGCAGCGATTGACACCAGTCTCGGGTCATCCCAGCCATCGACGATCTTTTCTTCTACCAGCTTTTTAATGTAACGCTTTCCGGTCACGACATTGGTCAGATAAAGCTTTGCAAACTCAATCTGTCTCGGGCCGTGATCAAACTCGCACTCTCTGACTACCCAGTCATAAAGCGGGCGGTGATCCTCAAACTCCAGTGTACAGATGGAATGTGTGATCTTCTCAACCGCATCCTCAATCGGGTGCGCGAAATCGTACATCGGATAGATGCACCATTTATCTCCTGTATTGTGGTGAGTCATATGCGCCACACGGTACAGGATCGGATCTCTCATATTGATATTCGGGGATGCCATGTCTATCCTGGCACGGAGTACCTTTTCTCCATCCTTGTAAACGCCGTTCTTCATATTTTCAAATAATTCCAGGTTTTCTTCCACGGAACGGTTCCGGTACGGACTCTCCTTACCAGGCTCCGTCAAAGTTCCTCTGTATTCTCTGATCTCATCCGGAGTCAGATCACAGACATATGCTTTTCCCTTTTTAATCAGCTTTACCGCACACTCATACATCACATCAAAATAATCGGATGCAAAGTAGAGATGATCGCCCCAGTCCGCGCCGAGCCACTGGATATCTTCCTTAATAGAATCTACGAACTCCATACGCTCTTTTGTCGGGTTCGTATCATCAAAACGCATGTGGAATTCCCCATTGTATTTCTGTGCGAGACCATAATTCAGAAGGATTGACTTTGCATGTCCGATATGCAGATATCCATTCGGCTCCGGTGGAAACCGTGTGCAGACATGATCATACACTCCTTCCCTCAAATCTTTTTCTATTTCCTGCTCAATAAAATTCCTGGATTCAGTTGCTGTTGTCTCCATAAAGCCCTCCTCATAGGTTTGGTTTTATTCATAACTTTTATGTTACCATAAAACACCTGCAACCACAAGCCAAAACCGCAAACGAGCGGCATCAAACTATTCCGGATAGACTGCGTATTTCATCACACCGTCTTCATGGTTTTCGAAGATCCGGTATGCCTTTTCGATCTCGGAAAGTGTGCATGTGTGGGTAATCAAAGGTCTGGCATCCAGTCTGCCCTCCCGGATCAGTTCCAGAATCTCTTTGCATTTGCATGCGTCTACCCCTCCGGATTTCCAGATCAGATTTTTCCCGTACATATCCGGGAGCGGAAGTGTCTGTGGTTCTTCGTACATGGCTTCCAGCCCGATCACTGCATTGGGACGTGCCAGTCTCCATGCCATCTCAAAGGTGTTGGTGCCTCCTGCCGCCTCTACGACAGCATCAGCCCCGCGTCCGTCTGTCAGTGCCCGGATCTCCCATTCCAGAAGATCCATATCGTCCGGTGTAAATGTCAGATCCGCCATCTTGTATTTTTCCGCGAAGGCAAGGCGTTCTTTCATACAGTCAATGGCAATAATCTGTTTGGGCTCATACAGTCTTGCGCAGAGCATCGTGCAAAGTCCCGCAGGTCCTGCCCCGATAACCACGACCGTATCTTCTTTCCGGATCTCCACCATCTGTGCCGCCCAGTATCCGGTGGAAAGAAGATCCCCGGTGAACAGCGCCTCCTCGTCAGACACTTCATCCGGTATCCTGATAAGTCCCTGATCTGCAAATGGAATCCTTGCGTACTCCGCCTGTCCTCCGTCGATCCGGCATCCAAGCGACCATCCACCCTCTGGATCAGTACAGTTATTCACATATCCTCTTTTGCAGAAAAAGCATTCTCCGCAGAATGTCTCTACATTGACCGCCACCCGGTCTCCAACGGAAACGCTTCTGACTGCAGGTCCGGTCTCCTCCACAATGCCGACAAATTCATGTCCCAGAGTCACACCCGGCACCGCTTTTGGAACCGCACCATGCAGGATGTGAATATCACTGGAACAGATCGTTGAAAGGGTCACCCGGATGACAGCATCCGTTGGCTTCTGGATGACCGGGCGCGGCTTCTGAAGAAGCGCGGCTCTTCCCTCTCCCTGATAAACCATTGCTTTCAACGTAAACGCCTCCTTTTCCCTGATACTATATTATTCACTGATTCTAATTATATCATTTCTCCGGAAGAGTCTCAAATCTCCCTTGCTTTTTTTCGGTTCCTTCTTTATACTGAGAATATCTATTCAGGACTTCTTTTTTCTGTTGTCCTACCGGGAAACTATAATTTCCCGCAGAAAATCCCGGCCCTTCGGCCAAATTTATCACGTTTCACATAACCAACAGGAATATTAGGGAAAACGAAGAGAATCGCTTGATTTTCATTGTATTTTTTTGCATTCATTGATAAAATCAGTTTAAGAAGCAGTCTGTCCGTTTTTTCTGTATTCCACTCAAGAAAGGAGACATTTATGACAGAAATTACGCAAAAGAACAATGGCAGTTCGACAGACATGCAAAAAGAGCAAAACATCAATTTCTCAGATACACAAATTACCAATAAAAAGGTGAAAGATAGTGGTGCAAAACTGATTTTCGGCAATCCCATTTTATGTGCACAATTTTTGCGGGGATATACGAATATTGAACTTCTAAAAGACGTTCAGCCGGAAGATATTACAGATATTTCCGAGCGTTTTATTTCTATGTGGCATGAAGAGCGAGATTCTGATTCAATTAAAGAAATCCATTTGAAAGATTGTCCGGAATCCGAGTCTATTTTTTTAATTACACTGATTGAGCATCAGTCCAAAGTAGATCACGAGATGAACTGTCCTTGGTAATGCTGATTGATAAATTAAGAAGTGCAGCTGATTTCCGGCAATTACAGGAAGTGCCAGATGGTTATTTGGAAGAGATTAGCCGTAATTCTCCTGACTCGCTTTTACAGTTGATTGCTAAAATTATCTCTGTCCTTCTACACCGTCTTAATGTTCCGAAAGAAGAAATTGTTGCTTTTGCAGATCAGATCGAACGGAGGGATTTTGCAATGCTGTTTGAAAATTTTGAAGCTTATGACGTTCAGGAAACACGGCGTATCAGCAAAAATGAGGGAATATGTTTAGGAAAAGCTCAAATTGTTCTTTCATTTCTGGCAGATCTTGGGGATGTCACTGAGCCTCTGAAAGAGCGGATTCTTTCTGAAAAAGACCCTGAGCTTTTAACCGTCTGGAGCAAAGTTGCTGCCAAAGCGGCTTCTATCGATGAGTTTATTTCTCAATGTATTCCAAATATAAATGAATAGTTTACGTGTGCGGACATGAAAATGAAAAAACTCCTGATTTCTCAGGAGTTTTTTAAGCTGCCTAGCGGACTTGAACCGCCGACCTCCGCCTTACCAAGGCGACGCTCTACCGACTGAGCCAAGGCAGCATATTTAACACGCTCATTTACTATATCGTAAATTATCAGAAATGTCAAGAGGAAATTTTAAACCTTCCGGTACAGCTTCTTTTCGTGCTGTACCGGAAGGTTTTCTGTTTATGACAATTCCAGTTTTCCTGTATAAAGCTGGTAGTATGTCCCTTTCTGTTTGATCAGATCTTCGTGATTGCCCCGTTCGATAATGCGTCCGTGTTCCAGAACCATGATAGCATCGCTGTTCCGGATCGTGGAAAGCCGATGGGCAATGACAAATACCGTACGTCCTTTCATCAGGTTATCCATACCTTTCTGTACGATGCTTTCCGTACGGGTATCAATGCTGGATGTTGCTTCGTCCAGAATCAGTACCGGCGGATTGGATACAGCTGCCCTCGCGATTGCAAGAAGCTGTCTCTGCCCCTGGGAAAGTTCTTCTCCGTCACCGCTTAACATGGTCTGATAACCATTCGGAAGCATATTGATAAACTGATCCGCATGGGCAAGTTTTGCTGCCTCGTATACATCCTCGTCCGTTGCATCCAGTCTTCCGTACCGGATATTTTCCATGATTGTTCCGGTAAACAGATGGGTATCCTGCAATACAATTCCAAGAGAACGTCTCAGATCGTACTTTTTGATCTTGTTGATATTGATGCCATCGTAACGGATCTTACCATCCTGCACATCGTAGAACCGGTTGATCAGGTTTGTGATGGTCGTCTTTCCGGCTCCGGTGGAACCTACAAACGCAATCTTCTGTCCCGGTTTTGCGTAGAGTGTCAGATCGTGGAGCACCATCTTTTCATCCGTATACCCGAATGTCATATCGTAGAACCGTACATCCCCCTTCAGTTCCGTGTAGGTCACGGTACCATCCGCCTGATGCGGATGCTTCCATGCCCACATACCAGTTCTCTCTTTGCACTCGATCATATTGCCGTCTGCATCCTTGCGGACATTGACCAGTGTCACATATCCTTCGTCCACTTCCGGCTCTTCATCCATCATCGCGAAGATCCGCTCCGCGCCGGCAAGCGCCATGACAATGGAGTTAAACTGCTGTGCCACCTGCATGAACGGCTGGGTAAAGCTCTTTGTAAACTGAAGGTAGGAAGCCATAACACCAAGGGTGATGCCACCCACTCCCATGACGGACAGGAATCCTCCAAGTACCGCCGTAAGTACAAACTGCAGGTTTCCAATGTTTCCGATAATCGGTCCCATCATGTTTGCAAAGGTATTTGCGTTTGCAGCACTGTCATAAAGTTTCTCATTCAACTCATCAAACTCTTCTTCCGATACGCGCTCATGGTTGAAAATCTTGATGACACGCTGTCCGTTCATCCTCTCTTCCACAAACCCGGTAATATTTGCGATGGCAATCTGCTGTTTCAGGAAATATTTTCCACTGTTTCCTCCGATCGTCTTTGCGACAAAGATGAGCAGGAAGATCATAATAACAGCCAGAACCGTCAGAATCGGGCTCAGCGCCACCATGGAAATAAACGTAACCACGATGGTAATGGAAGACATCAGCACCTGCGGGATGGACTGGTTAATCATCTGACGCAGGGTATCCGTATCATTGGTGTAAAGACTCATGATGGAGCCGTTGGTATTCTGGTCAAAATAGCGGATCGGAAGTTTCTGCATATGTTCAAACATATCATCTCTGACCTGTTTTAACACACCCTGCCCGATCGTTACCATCAGTCTTGTGTAAACAAATGTAGAAATCACTCCGGCCAGGAAGATGGTTCCAAGTACTCCAAGCGCCATGTAAAGCTCTGAGAAATCCGGCGACTCCTGCCCGATCAGCGGGATAATAAAGTCATCCAGCAGAAATTTCAGTGACAGAGATACCGAAATAGACGCAATGGAACTGATAATGATACAGATAAATACTGCAAAAAACTGTACTTTAAAGCGGCTGGTCACATAGCCGAGCAGTCGTTTTGCCGTCTTTAAGGTCCCTTTGGAAACACGTACCTTTTCGTCATTCTTATTCATCTTCCTCACCTCCCTTTACCTGCGATTCGTAAACTTCCCGATAAATCGCGTTTGTCTTTAAAAGCTCTTCAGATGTGCCGATTCCGTTGATCTTACCATCATCCATGACGATAATCAGGTCTGCATCCTCAACAGAAGAGACTCTCTGCGCGATAATGATCTTTGTTGTGTCCGGAATTTCTTCCCGGAATGCCTTTCGAATCATGGCATCCGTCTTCGTATCCACCGCACTTGTGGAATCGTCCAGGATCAGAATCTTTGGTTTTTTCAGAAGGGCTCTCGCGATACAAAGTCTCTGCTTCTGTCCGCCGGAAACATTGTTTCCTCCCTGAACAATCATTGTATTGTAGCCAGCCGGGAATTCCTGCACAAAGGTGTCTGCCTGGGCAAGCTTACATACTCTCTGCACTTCTTCATCAGATGCGTTTTCATCACCCCAGCGGATATTGTCGTAAATTGTTCCGGTAAAAAGCACATTTTTCTGAAGCACCATGGATACCTGGTCACGCAGTGCTTCCAGGTTGTATTCTCTGACATCAATACCTCCGACTTTAACACATCCCTTTGTCACATCGTAAAGTCTTGGTATCAGCTGCACAAACGTAGATTTGGAACTTCCGGTACCGCCGATAATTCCAATTGTCTGTCCGGATTTGATGTGAATATCGACATCTTTCAGGGAAAGATTTCCACCTTCCCCGGCATAGCTGAAATCCACATGTTCAAAATCGATGGATCCGTCCGGAACGACCTTGACAGCATCCTCTTTATCCTGCATCTCCGGCACTTCATCCAGTACCTCCGCAATACGGTCACTGGAAGCCTCCGCAATCATAATCATAACGAAAACAAAAGATACCATCATCAGGGAAGAAAGAATCTGAAGTGCATAGACAATAACGCTTGTCAGCTCTCCTGTTTCCATCGTTTCAAATACAATATCCTTTCCTCCAATCAGCACCATGCAAAGTACAACCGCATATACAAAAAACTGCATGGTCGGAGAGTTCCAGGCCACGATTTTCTCTGCCTTTGTAAACAGATCGTAGACAGTCTGAGATACTTTATGGAATTTCTTGATTTCGTAGTCTTCTCTTACGTATGCCTTTACCACTCTGGCCGCATTGACATTTTCCTGTACCTCGTTGTTCAGAACATCGTATTCATCAAATACTTTGATAAAATGAGGATGGGCCTTCTTGGCAATGAAAATCAGTGTCCCTCCCAGCAGCGGGATTACAATAAGGAACAGGAGCGCGATTTTTACATTGATCGTCAATGTCATGATCCATGACAGAACGATCATAATCGGTGCTCTTGCAAGCAGACGGATGCTCATCATATACGCCATCTGCACATTGGTAACATCTGTCGTCATACGTGTTACAAGGCTGGATGTGGAAAAGTGGTCAATGTTTTTAAAGGAAAACTCCTGAACCTTGTAAAAAATATCATGCCGCAGGTTTTTCGCATATCCCGCTCCGGCTCTTGCCGCATAGGTACCGGCCTTTACTCCGAACCAGAGAGCAAGCATGGCCATAACGACCAGAAGGACGCCCATCTTAATAATGTAGGGAAGATTGCCGTCCTGAATTCCGATATCGATAATGTTTGCCATCAGAAGCGGGATCAATACTTCCATCAACACTTCCAGAATGACAAAAAACGGTGCGAGAACGGATTCTTTTTTATATTCCCTGATTGATTTAAAAAGCTTTCTGTTCATCTCTACCTCCTGAAGTTATTCATTTGATCTGTTCTTCTTCCGAAAGATTGCAGATCATTTTCCGCAGAACACGAAGACACACTTCCAGGTCCTCTTTCGGAATCCCTCCGGTCAGCTTCTTTTCCATCTCCTGAATATTTACCAGAATATCCATCCTGAGTTTCTCTGCCTTTTCCGTAGGGATAATCTGTTTGAGCCTTGCATCCCTCGCAACACTTTTGCGGTAAATAAATCCGTTTTTTTCCATCAGCTGCAAAATCCCGCTTGCGGTAGATCTTCTGATACGGAACTCCTCTTCGATATCCCGCTGGTACAGATCCCGCTCCATCGTCTCAAACAGAATAAAGGTCAGGACATGCTTCTGCATCGGCGTCAGCCCCATCTCCACTTCCGGCATCGTTCCCCGCCTTTTCAGCTGATGGGACATCATATGGATGATTCTCCCAACGTGATGCTCCCGTGCCTTACGTAACTCTTGGTCCATCGTTTCCACTCCTATGATTTGTTCGTTTCCTAACAGTAGGATTATAAGGTTTTTTTCTTGACCTGTCAACATTTTTCCAATTGTTATTTATATAACAGAAAAACCGCCAAAACACTCGCATTTTTCAATGAATATTTTGGCGGTTTTTACTGTTTTACAATATAATCAGAGCAGGTCCTCTGCTTTTGTTTTAATTCTCTGCAGGGCATTGTCCACCGTCTTCGGCTTCTTTCCCAGAAGCCCTGCAATCGTTTTATAATCGGTTCCAAGCAGATGCAGGTACAACACCCTCTTTTCCAGATCACTCAGACGTCCCTCCAGATCTTTCATGAAAGAATCCTCGGATTCCTTGTGAATCACCAGATCCTCCGGATTATTGTTGGATGAAGTATTCTGGAGACCGATCAGCTCGGATTCCTTTTCCTCGGAAATCTCCTGTTTATCATAGAGAGAAACATAGGAATTCAGCGGCAGATGTTTCTTCCTCCTCGATGCCCGGATCGCTGAATACAGCTGTCTTGTCACACAGATCGTCGCGAAGGTTTCAAAGGAAGCCTCCTGCTTCGGATCGTAATCCTGCACCGCTTTAAACAAACCGATCATTCCCTCCTGAATCAGGTCATCACTGTCCCCGCCCAAAAGGAACATCGCCCGCGCTTTTTTCTTAACCACGGGCTTATACTTTTCCAGAAGGAAATCCATAATCTCGGCTTCTCCGCTTCGAAGGCTCTGAATCAGCTCTTCATCTGTTCTGGTTTCATAATCAGCCATCTTTCTGCCGCTCCTTTACCTTGTCCTCTGGCGAACAATCTCGTAAGCCAGTACGCCGGCCGCCACAGATGCGTTGAGAGAATCAATCTCTCCTTCCATAGGAATTGACGCAGTGAAATCACATGCTTCCTTTACGAGTCTGGAAACTCCCTCTCCTTCGTTCCCGATCACAAGCCCGATCGGCCCTTTGAGATCGACATCGTACATCACATCGCCTCCCATGTCGGCACAGACAAACCAGAGTCCCCGTTCCTTTAATTCTTCCATTGTTTTCACCAGATTGGTCACCTTTGCAACCGGAGTATAGTTTAACGCCCCTGCCGATGTTTTTGCGACTGTCGCGGTCAATCCTGCCGCCCGGCGTTTCGGAATGATCACCCCGTGGGCACCCGCCAGATTGGCCGTCCGGATAATGGCTCCCAGATTGTGCGGATCCTCGATATTATCCAGAAGGATCAGGAACGGATCCTCCCCCTTCTTCTTCGCAAGGTTGAATATATCCTCAATATCCGAGTATTCATACGCGGCTGTTACTGCAATAACGCCCTGATGCTTTTTTGTTTCCGAGAGCTGGTCAAGCCGCTCTTTTGTAACAAAGTTTAAAATCGTATCGTGCTTTTTTGCTTCCCGTACGATGGTCCGCACCGGTCCGTCCTGACATCCGTCCAGAACGTACAGCTTATCCACCGGTTTCCCGGAGCGGAATGCTTCCAGCACCGCATTTCTTCCTTCAATCATCGATTCATTTCTATTCTTCTGGTCTTTCATCCTTCTCCTCTGCTTCCTCCAGCCCGACAAGGCCGGTTTTGATCAGATCAACGATCCGTCTGTAGTTTTTTTTCAGATAAAGATATCCGATCAGCGCTTCAAATCCTGTTGCCCGTCTATAGTCCGTGATGGACTGATTCTTCGCCGGGGAAACGGATTTTGCGTTTCTCCCTCTCCGGTAAACCGCATGTTCCTCTTCCGTCAGATGTTCCTGCATCACCCTCATCATGGCAGACTGTGCAGATGCCTGCACAAGCCTGCTCGTCTCTTTCTGCATAACATTCACCGGGCGGTTTCCCTTTCTGATAATCAGCGATTTGATCACCAGGTCATAGACACAGTCCCCGATAAAGGCAAGGGACAAAGGGGAATAACTTCTGATATCATGTTCCTCTGTCTGAAAGACTTCACACAGATACGAATCCAGTTCCATCGTTATACTCTCTTCCATTGTACTCCTTCTCTTGTGTCCTTTAAGACAATTCCTTTTTCCAGAAGCTCATCCCTGATCTCATCAGCACGTTTGAAATTCTTTTCCTTCCTTGCCTTTGTTCTCTCCTCGATCAGAGCCTCGATGTCCGCATCCAGCATTTCCTCTTCTTTGTCCACAATCAGTCCGAGGATATCGCAAAGACGCACAATCAGATCAAAAAGTGCCTTTGCGTACTCTTTGGAGCTTTCTCCGTCTGCTGTTGTGTTGGCAAATTTTACAAGTTCAAAGATAGCAGTGATGGCATCGGCTGTATTGAAGTCATCTTCCATAGCGTCTTCAAATTCTTTGATGAACTCTGCAGTCTTTGCCGCGTTTTCTTTCTCTACATCTGTCATCTGCTCTGTCTGTGCTGTTTCCATCAGGTGTTTCAGCTGGTCTGCAGCATTGGTAATACGCTCCAGACTGTTCTTTGCTGCTTCCATCAGCTCCGCGCTGAAATTCAGCGGGCTTCTGTAATGCGCGCTCAGCATAAAGAACCGGAATACCTGCAGGTCATATTTCTCCCCGATCTCCCGTACAGTGCGGAAGTTTCCGAGAGATTTTGACATCTTCTTATTATCAATATTTAAAAATCCATTGTGCATCCAGTAACGCGCAAATTCCTTGCCGTTGCATGCCTCGGACTGTGCTATCTCATTTTCATGATGCGGGAAAATAAGATCTTCGCCGCCAGCATGAATGTCAATCTGCTCGCCCAGATATTTTCTGGACATTTCCGAGCATTCGATGTGCCATCCCGGACGTCCTTTGCTCCACGGTGCATCCCAGAACGGCTCGCCGTCTTTTTTCGGCTTCCAGAGTACGAAATCCAGAGGATCTTCCTTTTCGTCCTGGCCGGATACGAGAAGCTCTCTTCCGCCGGACTGCAGGTCATCCAGATTTTTATGGGACAGCTTTCCATAGTCTTTGAAACTTCTTGTACGGAAGTAAACGGTTCCGTTCTTCTCATAGGCATTCCCCTTTTCAATCAGTTCCCGGATCATCTCGATCATTCCGCCGATCTCCTGGGTCGCCAGCGGATTTGCGGTAGCCGGCTTGATGTTGAGGTCTTCCATATCCTTTTTGCACTCCGCAATATAGCGTGCCGCGATCTCATCTGCCGTCACGCCCTCTTCCAGTGCTTTTTTAATGATCTTATCATCTACGTCTGTAAAGTTGGAAACAAAATTCACTTCATATCCTTTGTATTCAAAATAGCGGCGTACCGTATCAAAGACAATCATCGGTCTTGCATTTCCAATATGAATAAAATTATAAACGGTCGGGCCGCATACATACATCTTTACCTTTCCCTCTTCCAGAGGCACGAATTCTTCCTTTTTTCGTGTCATCGTATTGTACAGTTTCATCTGTCATTCTCCTCCTTTTCTTTTTTTTGCAGAGTCTTACGGAGCATTTCTATCGCACAGGAAAATTTTTCCGGCACATAAAAAGAAAAACTTCGTCCCTGATAACATCCAAGAGACGAAGTTGATCCGCGGTTCCACTCTATTAAAAAGGGCAGATGCCCTTTCCACTCATCTGTGCAGGTAACGACTGCCTACGTGATCTGCTACTTTTCCTTCGCAGACCCGGCTCCCGGACGCACTTCACATATCCGTTCTTTCGGAGGGCTCTCAGCCGGCGGCCTTCCTTCTCTGTAAAGTATGCATATGCTACTCTTTCCGTTCTCTGCCTTTTTCTATCCTTCTGTTGTTATAGTGTATGGGATAACTCTCATTTTGTCAACTCCCATTTCTATACAATCTCATTCAAAAATACCGGTGGTGCGGGTTGGGTGCCCTTCAGAAGCACTCGCATCTGCGGGCCCATGTTTTCATAGACTTCCCGCTCCTCTTTGCGCTCTGACCGGTAGCCAAACAATACCGTCACAAGTTCCCCCGGAGAAACCGTTTCCGCCTCTTTGGAGGCTTTGGTTTTCCGGACAGATAAAGTCTGTCCCTCCTGTCCCCGGATCTCCCAGTATCCGGTATTTTCCGGAATCAGTCCATCTTCTATATGAAGCCGGATCTCAAAATTGCTCCGGGCAAGGAACCGTTCCAGAAAGTGCTGAAGATGGACGATCCGGACCATGATCACCGGAACTTCCTTTTCTTCGGCTCCTTCCAGTTCTTCTTTAAGCCATGCCGCATCCTCCGGGCGGGCCCCTGAAATCTGGACGGTTTTTACCGGTTCCTCATTCAGAAACGCGAGGATCTGCTCCCAGTCTTCTTTTTTCTGGAACAGCGGCTCCCGAAGCTCTGCCTTTCCTTCATA
This sequence comes from Pseudoflavonifractor sp. BSD2780061688st1 E11, assembly GCF_005844125.1. Lineage (NCBI taxonomy): Bacteria > Bacillati > Bacillota > Clostridia > Eubacteriales > Oscillospiraceae > Pseudoflavonifractor > Pseudoflavonifractor sp. BSD2780061688st1 E11. The sequence goes on along the minus strand of NZ_SPHM01000008.1, from coordinate 6,533 downwards.
ACATCCATAAACGACAAATCCGGTCGGTTTTCCGTCCTTTTCCGTAAGCAGGATTCCTCCGCCTTCGCTCTGCTGTTCTTTTAAGATCGTCCTATAGTAACGTTCTGTCCGGACAGCGCGGATGAAAGGCATCTGTCCCAGTAGCTCTTCTGCAAGGCAGGCAAGTGCCCGGCAGTCCGATTCCCCGGCGTATCGCACCTGGCATCCTGCCAAAGTCCCGTCTTGTCCTTTTTCTCCGGATGGTTTCCCCTCTATCCGGAGCTGACGATAGACAAACCGGAATCCGTGCGGATAATAAATTTCCTCCGCGGCCGGCATCAGATAGGTAAACGGCTCTCCTGCCTGATACATGTCTTTGGCAGACTTTTCCAAAAGCCGCGTCATATAACCCCGTCCCCGATATTCCATCTTTGTCGCCACCGCTATAATATAGTGAAGCAGGCATGTTTCCCCCAAAAACTGCACCGGATATGGATTAAGCTGCAGCATGGAGACCGGCCCGTCCTCTTCTTCTATGATATAGATGGAATTCTCCGCCGTTTTCACCTGATAATAATAATCAAGAAACGCCTCGTCGTCCTCCGTAAAAATCTCTTCCCAGAGCGATCGGGTCATTCTGTGCTCCTCTTGTTTCAGCTTTCTTATTTTCATTCCATCACCCGGTCATCCGACACACCGTGACATCCAGGGCATCCCCGGCATCCGCCTTCCTGCCACGTCACGTCATAGCTGAAATTCGTTGCCTTTTCAATGCAGCAGACTGCCTGGGCGGAAATTCCCTCTCCGCTTCCGGTAAATCCAAGACCTTCTTCCGTGGTTGCCTTGATGTTGACCTGATCCACATCAATGGCAAGCGTCCTTGCAATATTTTCCCGCATGGCATCAATATGCGGACGCATCTTTGGCCGCTGCGCAATGATTGTCGCATCGATATTTTCAATCACATATAAGTGTTCATCAAGAAGCTCTCCAACCTGTTCCAGAAGTTTCAGGCTGGATGCTCCTTTGTATGTTTCGTCTGTATCCGGAAAGTGAAGACCGATATCTCCAAGGGCCGCGGCGCCGAGAAGCGCATCCATGACCGCATGCAAAAGCACGTCCGCGTCCGAATGACCCAAAAGCCCCTTTTCATATGGAATCTTCACCCCTCCGATAATCAAGTCTCTTCCTTCTGTCAATTTATGGACATCATATCCCATTCCTACTCTCAATAAGACTCCTCCTTTACTTTTCACGTTCATCTGTCATGTATTGTACTCTTTTCCATCTTATTTTAACATATTCTTCCCAAAAACTACTGATTTTTCAGGAACATTATTTAACGCGGAACATTTTCGGGGCATAGCGGTACACCAGAATGAGCGCCGCCACAATATAGGCAAGTGTCACAACCAGCACACCTGCGGTAAACGGAAGATTTCCTGTGAGAGTACCGTTTGCCTGAAGCTCATAACACAGAAAACAAATCAGATAGACCGCCATATTAATTGCCTGAAAAAACGGATTTTTTACATTCATCTCTTCAGAATACGGCTGGAATACGTAGTACAAAAACAGGTGATGCACGGTAAAGAACACAGAAAGCATCAGTACTGCCGCACAAAACAAAAACATGTTCTGTCCAAAATTCCAGATACCGCAGATTCCACGAAATCCTGCCACCGCTGCACAGATTGCAGCTCCGATCACCAGATTATACCCCGCGATTTTTACCAGACGGATCCGGAAATTGGATAGAAGCGTCTTTGGATTCCGGTAGAAACCGAATTTCAGCATACTTTTATCGCAATTATAAAACATTGCCTTGCAGGCCTTGTCAGCCACCGTCATCATATACATAACAAAAACGAAAATCGGAAGGAAATCCGGAAGGTTTTCTGCTCCCAGATACGCTACTTCCGGCATTCCCACTCTGAACATCACACCTGCGATAAAAAAGCCCACGACTGCCGCCAGACGATAGTACACCGGTCTTAGAATCTGCCTCCTGTGCCTCAGGAAAAACAAAGCATTAAAGTATTCATAGCCGTGAAGCTTTTCCACTTCCGCCATCTTTCTGTTGTCTGCATGCAGATCCTGCTCCCGAATTCCCACAGACTTCTCATTTGCCGCCTGGGTGGATTGATTGACAATGGAAGAAAACAGCCATTGCTCTTCTACCGTCCTGTGGAGTTTCCGGCGGTAACAACGGTATCCTGACAGAATATACCACGCCGAAATCACACCCACAATACAAATCAGAACAAGTAAAACAGGATGAAACAGTCTCTCTGCAGTCAAAAATGGTCCCCACGGCACGAACACAGTATATGCACCGGCAACGGACAGAAAAATAATTGTCCATACCCATCCGGTTTTTCTGGAGAACACAATCCCTTTCCGGTCATACAGCCATACCTGAAACGCCTCGCCCGCAGCACGCATCATCACAATGACAATCCAGAGACATATACCGTCTGCAATACTTCCTCCCGTAAACCAGGAAGCTGTCATGATGCAAATCAGAAAATACAATGCGAACGGGATATAACAGTAAAGAAGATATACCTTTGTATACTTTTCCACATCCATTTTCATGTACCGTATCGCGGTAAATTTCTCTTTCGTTACTTTAAAGACCACACTATCCTGAAGCGGTCCCATGATACAGGACAAAAAGAACAGGATCTGAACCAGACTGTCAAATCTCACTCCACTTTCCGCCGTACCAGCAAAAAGTGCCGGAAGGACAGCAAAAAGAAATATGTAAAGCGCCTTCCCCGCCAGACTGAAAACCTGACCAAGAATTGTAAACAACACCGCAAGCACCATCTTCAATTCCCGATTCCCATACACACTGTCCGGAACATGCTTCCCGATCACCCACAGTCTCTTCAGATAATACAGGAACGTATTCGTCACAATTGTTGCTTTTAACATAATAATCTGCTGTAATGTTCTAACCATGGCTTTCCTCATCCTTCAATAATTCAATGATCTGTTCTTCAAAATCCTTCTGCTTCAACATCTCATGGTCGATCTGCCTGAGTCTCCCGTCACTTAAAATGACGATCTCATCACAAAGATCCGTCGCAAGCTGCAGAATATGCGTAGAGAAAATGATCACATGATCCTTCTGCATACTGCGCAGAAGACGCTTCATCTCCAGCGCAACAACTACATCCAGTGAAGTCAGCGGCTCATCCAGAAGAATCACCGGCGGCCTTGAGATCATAAAACAAATCATCTGAAGCTTATTCTTCATTCCATGAGAATATCCCTTGATCAGCTTCTTCCTGTCCTCCTGGTCAATCTGCACCAGATCAAAATACGCTTCCGCACTCGTCCCCGGCTCAATCCTGTCCCTGTTAATATCCATAAAAAACCGTACAAACTCTTCACCCGTCAAAAAATCCGGAAGCACCGGCACCGAAAACACATATCCAATCTCATCCGGCATTATCTCCCGCTCGTTCTCTCCGTCCCAGAGCATAGCAGCCCCTGAATCCGGCTGAATCTCATCGCTCAGGCAATTAAACAACGTCGTCTTACCAGCTCCATTACGCCCAAGAAGCCCATAAATCTTTCCCTTTTCAAACACAAAGGAACAATCATGCAAAACCACCTTGCTGCCAAAAGATTTCTTCACATTATTTAAACGTAATTCCATATCCTTCCCCTTTTCGTTCGATTTTTTCAATATTATATCTAAAAAGTCTGCCAGATACAACGTAAAAAACCATATTCCAGAAATATTAAGAATTATTTAGAATTATTGCCAAATTATCGGGGACGTGTTCCGGTGTATCGGAACCTGTCCCCGATGGAAAAAATCTGACAATTTGAGTTTTGCCTTATTTTATGCGGGTTTCGGGGGTTTTTTTGTCATTTACGTCGTGTACCTGTGTATCGGAACACGTCCCCGCCGAAAGTAAAACACAACAAAAAAAAGAGACTTTCGTCTCTTTTTTTGTACTTATGAATTTGTAGTAGCGGGAACTGGATTCGAACCAGCGACACTACGGGTATGAACCGTATGCTCTAGCCAACTGAGCTATCCCGCCATATGTTTTGTAATTGTCATAAGAAATGGGACCTATAGGGCTCGAACCTATGACCCTCTGCTTGTAAGGCAGATGCTCTCCCAGCTGAGCTAAGATCCCATATGAATAGCGGGAACTGGATTCGAACCAGCGACACTACGGGTATGAACCGTATGCTCTAGCCAACTGAGCTATCCCGCCATATGTTCGTAATTTCTTACGAAATGGGACCTATAGGGCTCGAACCTATGACCCTCTGCTTGTAAGGCAGATGCTCTCCCAGCTGAGCTAAGATCCCATATATCGCGGGTCGCTTTCGCAACCCGCTTGATTATTATACTATTAACATCTGATAAATGTCAACACTTTTTTTATCTTTTTTGACATAGATTTTTTCACTTTTTTTGATGGTCTTTGCGGCTTTTTCCGTTTCAGACTGTTATAGCAGGATCTCAATGAATCTGCGTCTTTATCTTGCGGAAATTTTTAAACAATTCCCTGAGCTTCCATTGCGGCTGCTACTTTTTCAAATCCGGCAATGTTTGCTCCTACAACATAGTTGCCTTCGCATCCGTATCTCTTTGCTGCGTCTGCTGCGTTGTGGCAGATGTTTACCATGATGTTTTTCAGTTTCGCATCAACTTCTTCAAAAGACCAGCTCAAACGCTCGCTGTTCTGTGACATTTCCAGTGCGGATGTTGCAACACCGCCGGCATTGGATGCTTTTCCAGGTGCAAAGAGTATGCCATTTGCCTGTAAGTATTCTGTTGCTTCCATTGTAGTCGGCATGTTTGCTCCTTCTGCAACTGCGATACATCCGTTTGCCACAAGCTGTTTTGCATCTTCAAGGTGCAGTTCGTTCTGTGTTGCGCAAGGAAGTGCGATGTCACATTTTACGGACCATACACCTGCACCTTCATGGTATTCGGAGTTCGGACGGTATGTCTTGTACTCGGTCAGTCTTGCACGTTTTACTTCTTTGATCTCTTTCACTGCATCCAGATCAATGCCTTCCGGATCGTAGATCCATCCGGTAGAATCGCTCATGGTCACGACTTTTGCACCCATCTGTACTGCTTTTTCTGCTGCATAGATCGCAACATTTCCTGCTCCGGAGATGGCAATGACTTTATCTTTCATGTCTTTGCCTGCAAGTTTTAACATTTCTTCCGTGAAGTAAAGCAGTCCGTATCCTGTTGCTTCTGTACGAACAAGGGATCCTCCATAAGTCAGACCCTTTCCTGTGAGCACGCCTTCAAATACGCCGCGGATTCTCTTGTACTGTCCGAACATGTAGCCGATCTCTCTTGCCCCTGTTCCGATGTCTCCGGCCGGCACGTCTGTGTCTGCTCCAATGTATTTGCACAGCTCTGTCATGAAGCTCTGACAGAATGCCATGATCTCTCTGTCGGATTTTCCTTTTGGATCAAAGTCAGATCCGCCTTTTCCTCCGCCGATTGGAAGACCTGTCAGGGAGTTTTTGAAAATCTGCTCAAATCCAAGGAATTTAATAATGCTTAAATTTACAGACGGATGGAGTCTGAGTCCTCCTTTGTATGGTCCGATTGCGCTGTTGAACTGTACCCGGTATGCCTTATTGACATGTACCTGTCCGTTGTCGTCTACCCACGGCACACGGAAGAGCAGCTGTCTTTCTGGCTCTGTCAGTCTTTCCAGAAGCGCTTCTTTTCTGTATTTATCTTCATTTGCCTCAATCACGACACGGAGAGATTCCAGAACTTCTTTGACAGCCTGGTGAAATTCCGGTTCGTTTGGGTTTTTCTTTACTACAAGGTCAATCACTTCATCTACGTATGACATAACATCTTCCTCCTACTTCTTTTCCTAAAAAAGTCTGCATAAACATACATCGCTTTTCTTCTTTAACACTGTAAAGCATTTTCATGTCATTGTCAAGAATTTTTTACCTTGTCTTTTTGGTTCGCTTTTCCTGATTTTCCATTCCCGCGGCCTTCTCATGGGCAGCTTTTGCCAGTATTCGCAGCTGTTCGGAAAACGGCTCCGGATCGATTTCGCTCTCGGCCAGCAGTTCTCCCCACCATTCCGTCAACTTGTCTTTCAGCTTCAGATACAGTTTTTCTCCGCTTTCTGAAAGCGAAATTTCGTATGTTTTTGCATTTCCCGGACGTTTTTCCCTGATTATATATCCACTTTTCTCGAGGCGGCGCATCTCTCTCGTCGCCATTGCCTGATCCATGGCCATGGAATCGCACATCTCTCTCTGGCTGCACTTTGGATTGGCCCCAATATACATGACAAAATAATAGCTGGAATAGCCGATCCCGTACTGCTCCACCAGATGGTGCAGATACTTCTGTGACTGACGGTTTAGAATAGAAATATATTTTCCGATCTTACTGGACGGCATATCTGTCCCTCCCTTAATAAAACCATTAAGCAATTTTACGCTTACATTATAATCATCGTGTTTTCTTCTGTCAAATACTCAAGGGAAACGGAAAGAGGACAAATCCTGCTCTGATCTGTCCT
>NZ_SPHM01000089.1:0-1933 GCF_005844125.1 Pseudoflavonifractor sp. BSD2780061688st1 E11 | reverse complement strand
CCAAGAAATGCCGATGCGTCAGAAAACTTTGCGTTTTTAATCAATCTCTTGATATTATTGTTATGTCTGGAATCGTATTCTGCGTCCACCAACAGCATGAGACGTTCATGAAAAGAAATGGCTTCATAGTCGCTCTCCCGGACGATCTGTTTTTCATAAGCTTCTGCAAAGGCAGGCAGTCTCATGGCTTTTAACTTTTTCAATGTATCATTTTTCATGGCTGCCACCTCCGTAGTAAGATGCTCCCCGGACCAGGGCATAGCTTTCGTCATAGCTGGTCACGGCAGATCGGTTTGACGGGTCAGCAGCTTTGTCATTGCAGGATTCCAGGATGAGACGAATGTTTTTATAACGCGGGCTTGGAATTCGCTCCAATGCTGCCCTGCAGGCATGTTCCAGTCTTTCTGTACTGTATTTATCAGCCAGTTTCAAAAGAGACAGACAGCTTTTATAGGCCTGCTCCTCAATCCGGTAGGAATCAAAGATCCCCTGAATGACCTGATGGGTTGCCTCGCCGATCCCATCTGCCCATTTGAGGAACCTTTTCTGATCCCATTCGCTGTATAGCTGATGATTGACAGGCATATGTTCCACAACTGTGGAATACTGTCCACGGCGTCCATAAAGACGTTTGTGGCTGCAGATCCGGTTTCCTTTATAGTAAACCTCAATGCTGTTTTTGGTGTATCTGACATCTACTTTTTTACGAACATACTCGTAAGGAACTGAATAATTCTGGAAATCGATAGCGATATGATAGTTTAACTGAACAGTAGCTGATTTCCATTGAGCGAATTCGTACGGATATTTAGGAAGTGGCTGTAAAAAGGGAGCCTCTTCTTCCAGAAATACAGAATGGCGTGATCCATCTTTTTTCTGGAAAGGAGTATCGTTGAACCGATCCAATTCCTTGCGGATTGCCGTGTTCATCGTATGGAGATCAAAAAATTTCCGGTTTCGCAGACGGGCAATGATGTGGGAAGTCAGGTTACCAACACTTCCCTCTACGGCTGCTTTGTCGCGAGGCGCCAACACCCGTGCCGGAAGCAATGCTGTGTGATAGTGATCTGCCAGTTCCTGGTAAGAGCGGTTGACCACAGGATCTTCATATTTCCTGTTGCTCAGGATTCCCACCTTTAGATTATCCGGAGTCAGGATCCTGGTGACACCGCCAAAGAATTCATACATAGCGATATGTGCATTGATCCAGTCCTCCTCTTTCATGGTGCCGCAGGCCTGTGCATAACAATACATGCTGAAAGGCAGCGTTGCTACAAAAAGATAGACCTTCCTGCTGTTCCCTGTGGTCTTATCATAAAGGGGCAGCGCGGTTCCGGCCCAGTCAACCATAAGTTTATCACCAGGTTTATGTTGGATATGCATGGTAAGTTTATGCTGTGTAACATAATCCTGATATAACTTACAATACTGGGAATAGCCATAGGGAGGCTTGCCGGTATTACGGCAGGTGTCCACATATTCCTGCCACAAAAGCTTCAGTGTTACGCCGTTTTTCAATAATTCCTTATGGATATACGGGAAATCAGGCGTAACTAGTGTGGGGATCAATGCTTCTTCCGGAAAAAGTGTATGGCGGATTTCTACTTCATCCATGGACTCCAACACATCATTCGGTAACTGGTGTTCGGAAGCAGCCTTAGCCACCCTTGCCACCGTGTTTCTGGATACATGCAGAAAACTGGCAATGTGTCGCTGGCTGTATCCATCCCGAAGCATTTGTAAAATAGGTTTCTCTTTGGACATTGACTCGTCCTCCTCTCAAAGTATTACGGATTCATCCGTTGGGATCATTGTATTGCTTTAAGAGGTGGCTCTCAACAGCGGATTCACCTTCTCATATGGGTGGCTCCGACATTCGGAATGGGTGGCTCTATGCAACGGATTGAGTGGCTCCGAAGTCACGGAATACTCA
>NZ_SPHM01000088.1:0-1961 GCF_005844125.1 Pseudoflavonifractor sp. BSD2780061688st1 E11 | reverse complement strand
TCCTGTCTTTGACAGTTATTGGAAGAAAAAATCGCTGTATCCCTTGTGTTTACTGGGCTACAGCGATTTTTGTCGTTGTTTTGAACTATAGTAATTTATTCCTTCCCTTTGCTTTTTTTCTGGATTGTTCTCATTTTACTTTTGGTTATGAATTGGTAGTCCGTCCGGAAACCGCAGGCTTCATGAAGATCATCCGTAATCTTTTCCCGCCGGTACAGTGGTATGAACCCCTGTTCCTGTATCCCGGCAAAATTCATCGCTTTTAGTGTGTCCAAGAGTTGTTCACAGGTATATTTTGAATCCAGTTTTTTCTCAAGGTAACGGTAGATGGTCAATGCAAGGAAACAGATCAGGAAATGTGCCTTGATCCGATTCTCCTCTCGCAAATAAACCGGCCTTGCAGAAAAATCTGTTTTCATGATCCGGAAGCATTCCTCGATCTGCCATCTGCCTTCACTTACTTTTAAAATATCACCGACCTCATCATCCAAAAGATCTGTGCATACTGCATAGAGCCCGTCATACTGTGCTTCTTCCGCAATCTTATCCTCATCCAGGTACTGCTTGATATCCGCAGCCTCCCCGTCTTTTGTAACAGCCATCTTTCCAATGAAACGTGCCGGGTCATTGGGGTTCTTCCGGTTCTTTTTTGTCTTCCCCGAATCCAGCATTTTTTGTGCCCGCTCCACCTGTTTGTCGCGGATGGATTTCTGATACAGGGCATACTTTGGAGAATAAGTTATGATTAAACGCTGGTGCAGCTTTTTTGTGGTATACGGTTCGTCCTTGTAATAAAGCCCTTTGTCGTCTTCCGTCAGTTTCGTGATATCGACCGGCTTGTCATCGGAGACCCTTTTAAATCCCTGCGAACTCAGCGCCCACTCTTTTTCTTCTTTCTTCAGCTTTTTGATCGACTGGGTTATGATATAAGCCCGCTCTCCCATATGATTGTATTCACGGATGGATTCTGAACCCAGACCGGCGTCACTGCAGTAAATAAATTTCTGGCATCCGAAATCCCCAAGGACTTTCTTCTCCAGCGGTTTCAGCGATGTCTGCTCGTTTGCATTTCCCGGGAAGAGAGAAAACGCAAGGGGAATCCCGTCCCCGTCCATGAAAAGCCCCATTTGGATGATCGGATTCGGTCTGTGTTCTTTGCTTTTCCCGTACTTTTTGCTGCCGTCTTCCTGCTCAATCTCGAAATAATAATTCGAGCAGTCATAGTAAAGGACCTTATCATTCCTTTGCCCCATGAAATGGCTGTTTTTATAGACTTCTGCCTGGATCATGTCACATTCAGAACCAAGGACATCCAGCGCGCGGTATACATCATGAAGTTCATAAGAAGGCTTCTCTAAGAACTCCGATGCAGCTTTATAGGAAGAACGCTTGCTGGATGGCTCCAGTATCCTTGCATAGATCAAGTCAGAAAGGATTGCATTGATGTCATATTGAAACTTATATCGTTGTTTCAGTTTCCGACAGATCTTATTCATCTGCATCTGATAATAGATTGATTGAAGGAAAAGGTAGCCGCCCCGGTAAAAAACCTGTTTATCATAATCTAACTGCCTGTCTGCATGAAATGGGATCAAGACCGTTTTAGCTTCTTTTTCCTTTTTATATTTTTCGGTTTCTATTTTCACTTCATTCTTTGCCCATGCAAGGACATCATCTCTTGTCGGGCCATGCTCAACTAAAAGCTGTTCTAAAGTTCCCAGCTTGCGGACGATCATGGAAGAAGTGCTGCCATTAGCTTTTACATAAGATCTGCAGATATAAAATGACTCTGCGTTTTTGGATTTTGATATGTGAAGATTCATAGACGATCCCTCCTTCCCCTTATTATATCACACGATAACATAAAATAACATAGATAAAAACTAAAAATTTGACACAAAAAAAGCAGGTTTTATGCGGCCTGCAAGGTATTTTTCTATTATTCAACTGTCAAACTCCCG
>NZ_SPHM01000087.1:0-2073 GCF_005844125.1 Pseudoflavonifractor sp. BSD2780061688st1 E11 | reverse complement strand
CCCGACTTTGCCACTTTCTCCATTCTAACAACTGAAAAATATATTGAAAATACAGCCTTTGGGTTGTATTTTTTTACTTCTATGTTATAATTATATATAGGGTTATAGGTATGTAAAGGAGCGCTTTTTATGTTTATAGAATGTTACAAAAATAATGGAATCCCTTATCTCAGGCTTGTCAGAAGTGTAAGAAGACCTTCTAAGAGTGACCCGCAAAAGATCACATCCTACAAGCACACCGAACTTTCCATCGGCCCTCTTTCCAGGTTTGATGACGGAAAACCGGATTATGTGAAACGTCTGAAAGACTCTTTCAAACAAGGTAAGCCCCTGATCGATTCCTTAAAACCTTTTTGCGGGGAACCGATCGTTCCCGAAGAGCACGGGCTTTCTGATGCGGAAGATGTTTTTTCCACGTCCTACGCGCACCCGCGGTACTGTTCCCAGATCCTTCTGGATCCTGTTTTCAAAGATCTGGGATTAGCTGAACTTATGGCATCGATTAAATACCATTCGAAAATCAGGTATGATCTTACTGGCTATCTGAGGCTTCTCGTGTATGGCAGGATACTGGATCCGGCATCAAAACTGGCTACTGTCCGCGAGAACCATGACTATTACACACCGATTGTCCCGGAGGATTCTTATCTTTACCATGTCTACGACACGTTAGATGTGGTTTATGAAAACCGGCTGAAGATTATGCAGCGTATGAATTCCGCGATACGGAAAGGGATGGGAAGGGACACCTCCCTTCTCTTCTATGATGTCACAAATTTTTACTTTGAAATTGGAGACCCGGATCCGGATGAGGAAGACGGGAATGGAGAGACGGTGGAAAAGGGAATCAGGAAAAAAGGAGTGAGCAAGGAACACAGAAATCAACCGATCGTACAGATGGCGATGTTTCTGGACCATTCGGGGATTCCGATTGCAATCAACATGTTCCCGGGGAATACCCTGGATCATCAGACCGCAGTTCCAACCTATGAGGAGACCATATCGAAAATGGGGTTTGACAGCAAATTTATTTTTATCGCCGACAAAGGGATCTGTACCGGTCCGATCATGTGCAGTCTGCTTGATGATGGCAATGGCTACATTATCAGCAAGAGTTTGAAAAAAAGTACAAAAGAAGACCGGGAATGGGCTATGGATCAGGATGGGTATACGATTGTAGATGAAAACTTTAAATATAAATCAAGGGTTATCACAGTCAGCGTAAAGGATTCGGACGGAAAAAGCCGGAAAATCCGGCAGAAGTCCGTTGTATACTGGAGCAGACATTTCTATAACAGGGATGTTGCAGAACACAAATCCTTCCTGGAATTCATAGAAAAGCTGAAGGAAAGTCCGGAGTCCTTCCGGGTAACAAAAGACCAGGCGGGCAGCCTGAAAAAATTTATGTCCAAAGAGATTGTAAATAAAGAAACAGGAGAGATCTATGATTCCAGAAAACTTTTGAGAATGGTCGATGAAAAAAAGCTGGAAGAATTCACGGAACTGATGGGATACTACCAGATCCGTGCCAGCGAAGTAGATATGGATGACCGGGAAGTGATTGATAAATATCATGGACTTTCCAGGATTGAGAATCAGTTTGAGGAGTTGAAGGGGCCCTTGGAGACGAGACCAATCTATGTGAAAACAAAAGAACACATTCATGCTCATTTATTGATCTGCATGATCGCACTTGTTATGCTCCGTCTGATCCAACGGAAATATATGTTAAAAAATCCTAAGAAGCCTGGGGATTCGAGGGAATGGACTTATGGGATGTCCGGCCATCGGATACAGAAAGCACTGCAGAAATGGAAAGTGATCCCTATGAAAGCAGGGAGTTACTGGTTTGCAGACATAGATGATCCAGATCTGGCAAAGCTACTGGATGCATATGACCTTGAGCTGGCGAAAAAGCTATATACAGAGGGGGAATTACGAAGATTAAAAAAACAGATCAAGACCTTTTAGGTACGTTTACGTACGTTGTATTATTTTGAATCAATCTTCCAAAAACATTGATAAATACGATGTTTTTGGAAGATTTACTTTTTATAAAGTGGCAAAGTCGGG
>NZ_SPHM01000086.1:0-2276 GCF_005844125.1 Pseudoflavonifractor sp. BSD2780061688st1 E11 | reverse complement strand
CGCATGTTTATCTAACATATGTTCGATGAACATGCGTTCTTTTTTTGACTGCTCCAAAAACGCAATTTCCTATAAAGTAAAAAAACGGCGTTACTTTCTCCCCCAAAGGGGTTAAGGTAACGCCGTTTGTGTGCGTATTCAGTTTTTAACACATTCCCTGTCTATCCGCTGTCCGCAAAACCATTGATTTTATTAGCTTTTTGCCGCTATCGCTATCACACCTCATTATTATACGAGCCTTCTTTTTGGAGATGGATTCGTTACCGACATACAGGATGTCACTCTTTACGAAAAAATGATCATGAAGTTCCTCGCTTTCACCGACCGGCGTATTCCTGATGGAGCCAGATTTACACCCGAAGACTTTCCTCTTACCTTTTTTTCGGAAGCAAAAACCGCATCCGGCCATCTCAAGCTGAATGGTCTGCTGAAGGAAATGTTTTCGAGCCTTGTTGCGGAACACCACAAGGATCAGGAGGATATTTCCTCCGCTCCGTATCCGAAGCAGATCAAAGCCTATATTGACCGGCACTACAATGAACATATGCAGATTCAAGACATTGCCGATTATCTGCATCTAAATCCTCATTATGTGACCGCGGTCTTTAAGCAGAAATACTTCAAAACACCGAAACAGTATCTGACAGAACTGCGGATTGAGAAGGCAAAAATCTATCTTGTGGATACAGATTATTCCCTGCAGGTCATTGCAAATGCAGTAGGACTCGAAAATCCATTTTCCTTCTCCCGGCTTTTCAAGTCGGTAACAGGATATTCGCCGTCTGAATATAAGAAACGGTTTCCAAACTGGTTTTCTTATTAATCATGCTATAGATCAGGAGAAAAAGATTATGAAAATTTTATTGATTGACAGTCTGGATCACTATTCCGGCGTCACAACACACATGTCAATCCCAATGCCAAAGATCTTGTTTTTACCGGAAGACTCTCAGAAGAAAAGAATATCATGATACTTCTGAATGCCATGAAACAGCTGAAGCAGGAACCGATCCATTTACATTTATATGGAAATGGTCCAATGGAATCGGAAATCAAAAAGGTAATCGCGCAGAATTCTTTACAGGAAACCTGTATTTTGCATGGATTCTGTTCAAATATCGGCCAAATTCTGAATCAATATCAAATTCTTATCCTGCCTTCTAAAACGGAAAGCTGCTCCTACACACTACTTGAAGGGATGGCAAACCATGTGTTCCTGATCGCCTCTGACTGTCCCGGCAACCGGGAAATGATTGTCGATCAAATCACCGGAGCCCTCTTTCACTGTGATGATTCAGCTCAACTGGCTCAGTCTGTCCGCTACTGGTTCAGTCATACTCCGGAACGAAACGCTGTAGCAGAAAACGCTTATAACCGGGCCAGACAATATTATAGTACAAAACAAATGGGCGACAGGTTCATCGAGCTATATCAATGTGTACTTAATAAATAAGTGCTCGTTTCCAGGCAGCCCTCTCTATAATAAGACAGTTTTAATAGTATGACTGTTGATTTCTATCTCCTCTATTGCTATACTAGGGGCATATTCTTTCCCGCCTTTTCCTACAAGGCGGGAGGCATTTCTTATTATCTATTGATTCCATTCTATTTTCAAATCAAAGGAGGCTGGTCCTATGTCAAGATTTAGCGCAAGTTAAAATGAGAAATTTATCCTCATCTTAACTTACTAAGAGCAGTTCGTTTGTCTGTGTCTGCTCATATAGTTTTTCAAAGTCATTTGGTGACATGTAATCGCAATGACTATGAATACGTTTGGTATTATAAAAGGCTTCAATATACTCGAATATCAGACGATATGCCTGCTGATAATCACGTATTTTAAACCGGTTCAGCCATTCCCGTTTGATAAGTGCATGAAACGATTCGATACATGCATTATCCCATGGGAAAGCCTTTTTCGAGTAGCTGCGCTGCATTTTTGCAGTGGCTTCCCGATATGCCTGGGATACATACTGCCTTCCTCTATCACTGTGGATAATTAACGGCAACTTCGTGTTCCGTCTGGCTTTCGCTTTATTGATGGTATTAATCACACAGGATACCTCTAAAGTCTGGCTGAGTGTCCAGGCAATGATCTTACGGGAAAACAGATCCATAATGCTTGTCAGATAGACAAAGCCATCTGTCGTCCAGATATACGTGATATCACTGCACCATACCGCATTTGGACGATCAGGAGTAAACTGTTCATCCAGGATATTTTGAAGTTCGTTACTGAAATCGGAATCTATGGTAGTGATCGTCCATGGTTTCAC
>NZ_SPHM01000085.1:0-2471 GCF_005844125.1 Pseudoflavonifractor sp. BSD2780061688st1 E11 | reverse complement strand
GTAGGCTAAGTACCCAGCGCCTTGCCGCATTGCTGCGGTAGGTTTCCGGACACTCGCCCCCGAACCGGACTTACAACTCTCGCTGTATCCGGCTCTCCATCCATTCACAGTCTGCACTGTGTATTTTAGTGTGACAGCTTTCACAGACTACCAGTGTTTTCCGGTTAATCTTTTTCATAAAAGCTGCCCACGGTTGACTTTCATCCAGCTCTTTCAGCGTTCTTACCTGGTGCATCACCAACACTGAAGTTTCTTTTCCACACCATTCACACCGATTTGCTTTCAATCGTGCGCCAAGACTGGGCTTCTTCAGAATGCCTTTTGGCTTATGGATAATATCCGCTTCTTTTCCCAGAGGATAGGGGTCTCTGGCAAGACTGCCTTGCCACAGTAGTCGAATACGCTCCTTGCCATGTTTGTCCTGAAATTTCACACCGATGTCTTTGCCGATACGATACTGAACAATGATTTTGCGCTTTGTTGTGCGGTATTTACAGGCCAGAGTTTTGTAAAAGCTGTACTCCATGATATAGCGGAACTTGTGTAGCTTGGAGCGATTGTTTGCAATCGCATAATAGTTACAGAATCCTCGTATCTCGCCGTTGTACTGGTCAAGAATACTCAGGTCCGTTCGCCCGACAAGTTTTCCGCGATGGGTGGGCTGCCAAATCTCTGTTCCATTGCGAACATCGATTCTCATGGCTCCCAGTTCCAGCAGCTTCTTCTGAATGGCGGAAGTTGGGACTTCCAGCATGACATGGCCGCTGTAATTTCTGGCCGTAGAACCACTTTTGGTTTTCTTGGTGTGATTGCTCTGCGGTGTAACCCTGATTTCAAATCCTAAGAATTTTGCCCGGTCTGTCGCTTTGGTTACCAGCGTCTTTTCGTCCGACAGTTCCAATTTCAACTGTCCGGCGATATATGTGCCGATTTCCTGTTTCACAGCCTGTGCATCCTCTTTGGCTCCGATGATACCGATAAGAAAGTCATCAGCGTAGCGGACATATTGCAGTCTGCGGAAGTTTTCGTCCATAGGGTCTTTACAGGGGATGGACTTGTGAACCTTGTCCAGTTCCCAGATGCTTTCCAGTAAGGACTGCTTTTCTTCCTCAGTTTTTGCCTTTGCCAGCTTTCTTTTGAGTCGGATTCTCTTATCGCTCAGCTTGCGGTATTCCACATTGACGGCTCGCTTGTTCCCACGGTCAAACCGTTTCTTAAACTCTGCCATATATTTGTCGAACTGGTCGAGATAGATATTGGCGAGAATAGGACTAATGATGCCGCCCTGTGGCGTGCCGCTGTAGCTTTGATGCACTTGGTTATCTTCCATATATCCCGCATTAAGAAATTTACGGATAAGGCGCAGGAAGCGTTCATCTTTGATTCTCTTGCGGAGGATGCCAATCATGACATTATGGTCGATATTGTCAAAGAAGCCTTTAATGTCTCCCTCCACAAACCATTTGCACCGTGTAAAGCGATTTTGAATCATTCTCAAGGCTGTGTGACAGCTTTTATTGGGTCGAAAGCCGTGGGAGGTGTCCTCAAAGCTGTTTTCATAGATGGATTCCAACAGCATACGGACAACTTCCTGTACCAGCTTGTCGTCAATGGACGGGATGCCCAGAGGACGGAGTTTTCCATTCTTTTTGGGAATATATGTCCGTCTGGACGGCTTGGGCTGGTAAGATTCGTCTTTCAGGGCTGCAATAAGCCTGTCAACTCTTTCAAGGCTCATTGCGTCAATGGTTTTCCCGTCTGTGCCTGCGGTCATGTTTCCCTGACTGGCATAGATATTTTGATACGCCTGTAAGAAAAATTCCCGGTTGAACAGATTGCGGTACAATCTGTCATAGACATAGCCGGATTGAGCTGAATGCTCTTGCAGACTGTTCAATACATTTTCTGGATTTCTCATAGTGCCTCACGCACCTTCCTTTCTTTTGCATTGAATCGAATGAACTGCCGCCCTTCGCCATGTGCGTGCCATTAACACGCTCGGACTACTACGGCGGCTCCGTTGCCATATTGGATTTTCAGGGCCTGCACCCATAGCTCTTGCGAGCATTCCAACTTAGGCAATCCCCATTTAGTAACAGAGTAAAAAGCTGTGTTCATTGTCGGATACGGTTTTCGTCCTTTTATGCTGATACATACGGGCTGCACATCGGTTTCGCTCCTGCCAGTCATCTTTTCTGGCGGAGATGCACAGCGCAGCGGATATAGCTGTCTTCCGCTGCGACCACCACAAATGTCCCTCGGACTGCCGTTCAACCAGTGTAGGCTTTATCCTCATATGAACTTTGGTCTTGCTGCTCAGTCGTGGCATGACAACTTGCCAACTCACAGCGTTACGGTCGTGCTATTGTCCCCTTTGGGTTTCCCCATCCAGGTTAGCCGTTGACCACAGGCATGAAACCTCACGCCTGCCGCTTGCTAAGCGGATTTACTCTGCCCCTTATGGGCGCACA
>NZ_SPHM01000084.1:0-2640 GCF_005844125.1 Pseudoflavonifractor sp. BSD2780061688st1 E11 | reverse complement strand
TGTATATTACGGTGAAAATGTACCCCTGTTCCGGAGGAACGGATACCAGAAGTCCGGAGCTATGATACCGTGAGTCCGGAACAGGGATACCACATTTAATTAATTGTCACCTGCGAGTTTACTCGCTTAATGCGGGGTCTAATCCATACACCTCCCGCATGGATCTGTAATTCGCAGGATCTGTCGGAATGATGTTGATCTTATATGCATCATGCTTGATGCGATCCAGGATCGCTTCCGCAAGGGGGCTGTCATCTCCGCCAAGCTGATCATACCAGCCATTGGAATCATACTGAGAACAGAAGATGGTAGAGGATCTCCTGCGTCTCCGATGGAGAAGTTCCAGAATGTCATGCTGTTCGGATTCATTTGGTTTCAGCAGGAGCCATTCATCAATGATCAGCAGGATCGGGTTGGCATATTTCCCCTGGACCTTCTTGTATGTGCCATCGTTACGTGCCATTTCCAACTCCAGGAGCAGATCCGGAAGCCGAACATATTTCGTTTTGTAACGCTGCTTGCAGGCTTCCATCCCGAATGCACATGCCAGATAGGTCTTGCCGCTCCCGGTTGCGCCTGTGATAAAGAGATTTCTGTGCTCCGTGATATATTCACATGTTGCAAGCCTCTCGATCAATGCACGGTTCAGCTTGCGGCCGGAAGTATAATTGATATCACCAATGTATGCATCTGGCTGATCAAATCCGGCATTTCGGATCAGGCGTTTCAGGCTGTTGCTCTTGCGGTTGCTGTATTCAATATCTACCAGCATCCCGAAGCGGTCCTCAAAAGAGACCTCCTTCATCTTTGGATCAGATATTTGGGTACGGAATGCATCCGACATAGCTGTCAGGCGCATTTCAATGAGTTTATCTATAGTGCTTTGTGTAGTCATAGTCCCTTACCTCCTGTAGTAATCAGCGCCTCTTGTAAGCGCATGGCTGCTCTTTCCTGATTCTGTATGGCTGCCCGCTGTCTGACTTTTGTCGGATACTTCCGTCTGGTCGCTCCCAGTATCAAGGATGTTTTTAATACTCTTATAGCTGGGAGTGGCCGTAAAGGAGAGAGCTTTCCGGCAGGCCGCTTCCAAACGGTTGGCAGAATACTTGTCGGCCAGTTTTAGAAGCCCCATACAGCTACGGTAAGACTGCTGTTCTACACGCTTGGAGGTAAGGATTGCATCAACTACCTGATGGGTACTGGAGCCGATCCGTTCCGACCATTTGCGGAAGCGGTCGCCGTTCCATTCCAGGTACTGCTGGTGGGAAGCCGGCATGTGCTCTGTAACCGTGCTGTATTGTCCCTTGCGGCCGTACAGACGGCGGTGGAATGCAATCCGGTTATGGTTGTAAAAAATTTCAATGGTTTTATCTGTAACCCTCACATCTACTTTGCGCTTTATGTATTCATACGGCACTGAGTATAGCATTCCGGCAATGGATATGTGATAATTGAACTGAACGGTGGCCTGTTTCCATTCCGCCAGTTCATAAGGGGTGGCAGGTAACGGTGCCAGTAATGGCAGTTCTTCGTTGCGGAAGATCTCGTACCGGCTGCCCGCCTTCTTTTGGAAGGGGCGTCGGCTGAAAACTTCCAGTTTCTGACGGATTGCCCGGTTTAACTCACTGAGGGAGAAGAACTGCTCATTGCGCAGGGCTGCCGTGATCCAGGTGGAGATATTGCCTACACTGCCCTCGGCATTTGCTTTGTCGCGAGGGGTCCGGATGCGGGCTGGTATGACTGCAGTGCCATAGTGTTCAGCCATTTCCTGATAGACAGCATTGATCCGCTGATCCTTCCAGCTCTTGTTGCGATCCACGGCAGTGCGGCAGTTATCCGGCACAAGGATTTTGGCAACACCGCCAAAGTACTCATACATGTGGACATGTGCTGCAATCCATGAGGGCTGTTTCTCATCCATAAATGCCTCCACATATGGATACTGGCTGTAAGTCATTACTCCTACGAAAATGTGAGCATCCAGGATCTCGCCGGTATCCGGGTCAATGATATGTGCCGGATCTCCGGCCCAGTCAACCTCAACCTGCTCTCCGGGCTTGCGGTTGATGTGCATGGTGGCGCGGCGCTTCTGCTCGTCCTGTTGGATATAATAACAGAATTGGGAATACATGAGCGGCTCATCACCAGCGAGGCGACATTCCTCAAGGTATTCTGTCCAAAGGAGCTTCTTGTTTACTCCGTTACGGAGAAGTTCCTTGCGGATGTGGGCATAATCCGGCATACGCTTGGATGTAGTGATTTTTGCTTTCTGGTTTGGGAAAAGCAATCCACAGAGGACCGGATCGGTTAGTTTTGGATCCAATGGCCATGTGAGGTTCTGTTCTCTCGCTGCCTTTAGCACCTTGTTGACAGTTGTCTTTGATGCATTGCAGCTGAGGGCAATGTTGGTTTGGCTGAGACCTAATCCGGCTAACCGGATGATCTCGCGATACTTGGTCATAAACGATGACCTCCTTCATAATGTATTTACGCATGAAAGCGCATAGATACATTATAAAGGAAAGCGGTACTCATTAACCGGAATCACGGTATCTATCAACCAGAACGACGGTATCCGCAAAGCCGGATTTGCGGTACTGTGTCACCGGAATGGCGGTTCAGAATCGCCCGGAATACTCA
>NZ_SPHM01000083.1:0-2646 GCF_005844125.1 Pseudoflavonifractor sp. BSD2780061688st1 E11 | reverse complement strand
TGAGTATTCCGGGGCATTTTCCATCACCAGTCCGGCGTTAGGAAATCACTATTCCGGATAAGCGGAAATCACTGTTCCGGGACAGGAAATCACATTCCAGAGCCTTATAATAGAGACATGCATCGCAAGATGTAAATCTATTATAAGGAGGTCACAAGACAATGACCAAGTATCGTGAGATCCTCAGGCTGACCGCTTTGGGACTGTCACAGCGAAACATTGTTCAAAGCATCGGTGTTTCGCAGAAAACCGTAGTCAAGGTTCAAAAACGAGCGCGGGAAATGCATTTATCCTGGCCGTTGGATGAAACCTTGACAGATGCAGCGCTTCAGAAGCTGATGTTTCCCAGGGAATCAAAAGTATCCAAACAAAAACGGATGCCGGATTTCAACTACATCCAGAAGGAGTTGCTCCGCAACGGTGTCAACAAGAAACTCCTCTGGACGGAGTACCTGGAGGAATGCCGCCAGTCCGGTGATGAGCCACTCATGTATTCCCAGTTCTGTTATTACATCCAGCAGGATGAACAGAAGCGCCGCGCAACCATGCATATCAACCGAAAGCCTGGCGAGCAGATCGAAGTTGACTGGGCAGGAGATCCTGCGCAGATCACTGATCCGGATACCGGCGAGATCATCCCCGCATTTCTCTTTGTGGGTGTCATGGCATACAGCCAGTATCCTTATGTTGAGGCTTTTATGAATGAAAAGCAGCGCTCATGGATTACTGCGCATGTTCATATGTATGAGTACTTCGGCGGTGTAACTCGTATTCTGGTGCCTGATAATACCACAACTGCAGTGATCCACAACAACGACTGGTACAATCAGGAACTCAATACCATCTACCATGAGATGGCTGAGCACTACAACACGGCTATCATCCCGGCCCGCATCCGGTCACCGAAGGACAAGCCAAATGTCGAGGGCTCTGTAGGTGTCATTTCTACCTGGATTACCGCGGCGCTCCGTAATGAACAGTTCTTTTCGCTGGCCGAGCTGAACAAGTCCATCCGCAGGAAGCTGGAGGAATTCGTAAACCGTCCTTTTCAAAAGAAAGAGGGTACCCGATACGAGATCTTCCGCGACGAAGAACTGCCATTACTGGCCAAGCTACCGGCTACCCCTTATGAACTGGCGGAATGGAAAAAAGCCACCGTTCAGTTCAATTATCACATATCCATCGATGGAATGCTATACTCCGTTCCTTACGAATACATCAAACGCAAGGTGGATGTGCGGGTAACTGACACGATTATCGAAATCTTTTACAATCACAACCGCATTGCTTCCCACCACCGTCTGTATGGCCGAAAGGGGCAATACAGCACTGTTACGGAACATATGCCCGCCGATCACCAGAAATATCTGGAATGGAACGGCGACCGTTTCCGCAAATGGGCTGAGCGGATTGGAACCAATACGTGCAAGGTTGTTCATGCGATTCTTGCCTCCCAGAGGGTGGAGCAGCAGTCCTACCGAAGCTGTATGGGGCTTCTGAAACTGGCAGATAAATACTCTGCTGAGCGTTTGGAAGCAGCGTGCCGGAAGGCGCTTTCCTACACAGCGAGTCCCAGCTACAAGAGTATCAAAAACATCTTGGCAGCCGGGCGGGAAAAGATGGAACCGGAGTTACAGACTCCCGACTCTGCATCAACTCAGAACAAGCACGCCATCACTCGTGGTGCTGACTACTACAGGAGGTAAGAACCATGACCAATCAGAGTACAATCGACAAACTTATTGAAATGCGACTGACTTCTATGTCAGATGCCTTTATCACACAGATGGATGATCCAAGGATGAAGGATGTTCCGTTCGAGGATCGCTTCGGCCTTCTGGTCGACATCGAATACAATAACCGTAAGAACAACAGTCTGAAGCGTCTGATCAAGGGAGCCGGGTTCGATCAGCCGGAAGCTTACATCGCTGATATCAACTATACTTCCGGCCGGAAACTTAACCGCGGTCTGATCGAACGTCTCGCAACCTGTGAGTACATCACGGAGCACCGAAACCTGTTCATCACAGGTGCTACCGGGAGTGGGAAGACCTACATGGCCTGCGCTTTCGGTATGGAGGCCTGCAAACAGCGCTATAAAACAAAGTATGTGCGCCTGCCCGATATGCTCCTGGAGCTTGATCTGGCGCGTACAGATGGCACCTACAAGAAGGTTCAGGCCAAGTATGCCAACCCCGTCCTGCTCATCATTGATGAGTGGCTCTTGTTGAAGCCGACAGAAACGGAACAGCATGACATTTTGGAACTGCTCCACAGAAGACGGAAGAAATCCTCCACGATCTTCTGCTCCCAGTACGATCCCAGCGGATGGTACGACCAGCTCGGTGGCGATGACAGCCCTCTTGCTGAAGCCATCCTTGACCGCATCATGCACGATGCCTACAAGATCAATATCGTTCCAACTGATCCATCCAACTATCGCTCTATGAGAGAAGTATACGGCTTGGATCCGGCGCTGAGCGAATAATCGTTAACAGCCAACTGGCGTCCCCATCCTGGAGGTTCTATTTTTCAGGATGGCGGCTCCGCCACATTTATTATCTGTCTGGAACAGTGATTTCCTCTTTTCGGACAGGTGATTTCCAAAACACCGGACAGGCGCTTTCAGCGCACCGGTATATCCAT
>NZ_SPHM01000082.1:1206-2788 GCF_005844125.1 Pseudoflavonifractor sp. BSD2780061688st1 E11 | reverse complement strand
AAGTTGGTTATGCTGGAAAGAGCGCAGGGTGGATGCCTTGGCACTAAGAGCCGATGAAAGACGTGATAAGCTGCGAAAAGCTTCGGGGAGGAGCAAATATCCATTGATCCGGAGATTTCTGAATGGGGAAACCCACATGAGAAGACCTCATGTATCCATACGCCAATCCATAACGTATGGAAGGGAACCCGGTGAACTGAAACATCTAAGTAGCCGGAGGAAGAGAAAGAAACATCGATTCCGGGAGTAGCGGCGAGCGAAACCGGAAGAGCCCAAACCAGTGTGCGTGCATGCTGGGGTTCGGACTGCGTAAGTGACTTCCAAGAGTAATAGAATGGTTTTGGGAAAGCCAGCCAGAGAGGGTGAAAGCCCCGTACATGAAATTCGAGGAAGCGCGGCAGGATCCAGAGTACTACGAGACACGTGGAACCTTGTAGGAAGGAGCGGGGACCACCCCGTAAGGCTAAATACTCCTTAGTGACCGATAGCGCATAGTACTGTGAAGGAAAGGTGAAAAGGACCCCGTGAGGGGAGTGAAAGAGAACCTGAAACCCTGTGTTTACAAGCTGTGGAAGAACGAAAAATGTTCAACCGCGTACTTTTTGTAGAACGGTCCGGCGAGTTACGCTGGCAGGCGAGGTTAAGGACTAAAGGTCCGGAGCCGAAGGGAAACCAAGTCTTAAGAGGGCGGTCATAGTCTGTCAGAGTAGACCCGAAACCGGGTGATCTATCCATGTCCAGGTTGAAGTTGCCGTAAAAGGCAATGGAGGACCGAACCCACATCCGTTGAAAAGGGTGGGGATGAGGTGTGGATAGGGGAGAAATTCCAATCGAACCCGGAGATAGCTGGTTCTCCTCGAAATAGCTTTAGGGCTAGCCTCGATAGAGTCAGGTGGAGGTAGAGCACTGAATTTCCTAGGGGGCGTCAAAGCTTACCGAAGAATATCAAACTCCGAATGCCATGCTGATGCTTATCGGGAGTCAGACTGCACGAGATAAGTTGGGCAGTCAAAAGGGAAAGAGCCCAGACCTGCAGCTAAGGTCCCAAAGTGTGTGTTAAGTGGAAAAGGATGTGGGATTTCGAAGACAACTAGGATGTTGGCTTAGAAGCAGCCATCCATTGAAAGAGTGCGTAATAGCTCACTAGTCGAGAGGTCCTGCGCCGAAAATGTCCGGGGCTGAAACACACCACCGAAGCTCAGGAATGTATTTGACATTGGTAGAGGAGCATTGCATACAGGATGAAGCAGTACCGGAAGGAGCTGTGGACTGTATGGAAGAGAGAATGCCGGAATGAGTAGCGAGAGGAAGGTGGGAATCCTTCCGGCCGAATATCCAAGGTTTCCAGGGTAAAGCTGATCTGCCCTGGGTAAGTCGGGACCTAAGGCGAGGCCGAGAGGCGTAGTCGATGGACAACAGGCAGAAATTCCTGTACTGCTGTACAACAGAACTGTGGGGACGCAGAAAGAGAGCGCGAGCCGGGAATGGAGAGACCGGTGCAAGCGGGGTACCAGTCCGGTTGGAAAAACCGCCGGGCAATGGGAAGACGTGATGCGGAGCGAAGAAAAAGTAGCGAAGCGCG
>NZ_SPHM01000082.1:0-1185 GCF_005844125.1 Pseudoflavonifractor sp. BSD2780061688st1 E11 | reverse complement strand
CTGCTATTGTTTGTACAGTACCCGTACCGTAAACCGACACAGGTGGATGAGGAGAGAATCCTAAGGCCGACGGGAGAAGCATTGTTAAGGAACTCGGCAAAATGACTCCGTAACTTCGGGAGAAGGAGTGCCAGTGAGAGCTGGCCGCAGAGAATAGGCCCAAGCAACTGTTTAGCAAAAACACAGGTCTATGCAAAACCGAAAGGTGAGGTATATGGGCTGACGCCTGCCCGGTGCTGGAAGGTTAAGGGGAGAGGTTAGCGCAAGCGAAGCTTTGAACTTAAGCCCCAGTAAACGGCGGCCGTAACTATAACGGTCCTAAGGTAGCGAAATTCCTTGTCGGGTAAGTTCCGACCCGCACGAAAGGCGTAATGATTTGGGCACTGTCTCGACAATGCACCCGGTGAAATTGAAGTACCAGTGAAGATGCTGGTTACCTGCGCCAGGACGGAAAGACCCCATGGAGCTTTACTCCAGCTTGATACTGGGATTCGGTATTGCATGTACAGGATAGGTGGGAGGCTAAGAAGTAAGGACGCCAGTCCTTATGGAGCCGCTGTTGGGATACCACCCTTGCGGTATTGGGTTTCTAACCAGCAGCCGTGACCCGGCTGGGGGACAATGTCAGGTGGGGAGTTTGACTGGGGCGGTCGCCTCCGAAAGGGTATCGGAGGCGCTCAAAGGTTCCCTCAGAATGGACGGAAACCATTCGAAGAGTGCAAAGGCAGAAGGGAGCTTGACTGCGACACCGACGGGTGGAGCAGGTACGAAAGTAGGACTTAGTGATCCGGTGGTATAAAGTGGGATTGCCATCGCTCAACGGATAAAAGCTACCCTGGGGATAACAGGCTTATCACTCCCAAGAGTTCACATCGACGGAGTGGTTTGGCACCTCGATGTCGGCTCATCGCATCCTGGGGCTGAAGTAGGTCCCAAGGGTTGGGCTGTTCGCCCATTAAAGCGGTACGCGAGCTGGGTTCAGAACGTCGTGAGACAGTTCGGTCCCTATCCGGCGTGGGCGTAGGATATTTGAGAGGAGCTGTCCTTAGTACGAGAGGACCGGGATGGACCGGCCGCTGGTGTACCTGTTGCATTACCAAGTGCATGGCAGGGTAGCCAAGCCGGGAAGGGATAAACGCTGAAGGCATCTAAGCGTGAAGCCCCCCTCAAGATGAGATATCCCAT
>NZ_SPHM01000081.1:0-2837 GCF_005844125.1 Pseudoflavonifractor sp. BSD2780061688st1 E11 | reverse complement strand
GGACTCACGGTATCATAGCTCCGGACTTCTGGTATCCGTTCCTCCGGAACAGGGGTACATTTTCACCGTAATATACACCACCGGAAGCGGTAAGACCTATATGGCATGTGCTTTCGGTATGGAGGCATGTAAACACTATTACACCGTGAAATATGTCCGCCTTCCGGATCTATTGCTGGATCTACAGGCAGCCAGGGATGCCGGTACATTTACCAGCGTGCTCAAAAAGTACACGAAACCAGTTCTGTTAATTATTGATGAATGGCTCCTGCTCAAGCTGACCGAGTCCGAAGCCAGAAATCTTTTTGAACTGATCCACAAACGCAGGAAGAAGTCATCGACCATCTTCTGCTCCCAGTTTCGGGAAAGCGAGTGGTACCAGCAGATCTGTAGCGGTGAGAGCACTCTTGCAGATGCCATCATGGATCGCATTTCATACGACTCATATAAAATCAACATCGAGAGCATCGATCCATCAAGAGATCTTTCCATGAGAGAGGTATATGGCTTAGATCCAGCTCAGGCTGAGTAACTATCAACATATGGCTCCGTTAGTCCGGACAGGTGGCTCTCGCCACACCGGACTGGCGGCTCCGCCGCACCGTAATATTCATGCGAAAGTGGCTTAATTACTGGTAGAAACAGCATTTCTTATCCACAGGGATGTCTGAAGAGCCTATATAATTGAATAATCCGGTGTCCATATCCCTGCTGTCCGGTGACAGAACGAGAATGTTCAATAATCCATAATTTCAACGCCCTTCTAATCAATTAACACTTTAACTGAAAAGTTCCTCTAAATCTAATGTAGGTGCGATGAATGAAAATAGGAATTACAATTCCCACAACAGAATAAGCAATCCACCAATAACCATTATAAAATCTTATCGGAAAACTAGCAAGATTAATCCAATCCAATCCCAGTAATGCAATCCCTATTGCAGAAACAATTTTAAATGATAAAAAGTGAAGAACTAGAATCCATAATGAACTCTTTCCGCAAGCAATAAAAAATTTCCGCAAGCAATAAAAAAAATGAGAATCTGAATTTTTTATGAAGCCCGATAATCGATAGATAAGCATCCAACCAGCTATAGACATCGCGAGAAAGAATAGCGGATTTTTGATTATGTTATTTGAAATTGAAATATAACCATTGCTGTATCCCCATAATAGGGTTACCAAGGAAATTGTAACCTCGATTATTTCAACCTTAATTGTGTGTTTTTTCATTAACCTACAAAACTTAAATACGTTTCCTATATAGAATAAAATGTAAACTGTAAAAACATTACTAATGCCTCGAAGAGATATTCCATTTATAGATAAGCACCAACCGCAAAGCAGAAGAACTAATGCCAAAACACCCTGTAAAATCCATTTATATTTTTCACACGATTTCTTTGTTTTAGAAAAAACAAAAGCAATAACATAATCTGTTACTTTATACAAAACAACCGTAATAAACATTGTCCTTAAAAACCAGAAAGCTCCACCCATTTCTGTACTTGACAGCATAACGCACGATTTTATAATCTCTTTCAAAATATCAATGCTTGTAAATCGAACAGCAATTCTTTGAGGTTCAATGTTTGCAAGGACTTTTATCTCCGCATTGGTTGTATATATATTAAGATCTATAAACACATTGTTAAGAAGGCTAAACAGAGTATTACAGGCAAAGAATGGCCACCACAGAAACTTTAACTTTCGCTTTATAAACTTAATAAAGTTATTTTTTGTGTATTCGTTATCTCGTTTATATAAATATCCACTCGCGATAAAGAACAAAGCCATATGGAATAGAAGTACAAAATCAGAGTATGGTCCTCTTGCATGTCGAAATACCATCAAAAAGATACCAATACCTTTTAGAATATCAATTTGAGTATCTCTCTCCCCCCCCCCCAATTTTATAATTTAAATTGTTCATATCTTTAATCTCCTCACAGCTATACTTTAATATATCTGTACCACAAATATTTCACTTTTCCCTTCAGCGGAAAAATACTAAGACCACCCACTATTTTTGCAGATCGATCTAATATTGCTTCTGATTTCGGGGATATATATCGAAAGCATTGTTTTCCTTCAAGAAAAGATTCTAAACTTATTCTCAAAGCTTCTTCGACATCAATAAACTCAAACTGATTTCCAATAACAGAGAACAACTTTGTATTATCAAAAATACGATTGTATAGACGATCATATTTATATTGATATTTTTGTTCCTCAGCAATTGCCGCAGTTTCTGTATAAATAACAGGAACAGGCTTTTTCAGATATCTTTCCAGTACATTTGTATATATATCCAGAACTCTTTGCCACTGAATAGGTTTATTACCCGCAATATGAAAAATCTCACCTATTGCAAGATCGTTATTCATTAGGTAAAAAATGCATCTAGATACATCTTCCCCATACGCTAACGTCGTGTATTTGCTTGCAATATCTTTTGAGAACACAATTGGCTTTCCCTTGACAGCTCTTTGTAGCCACTGTTCTTTTTCATACCCCCCCAGCTGTAAACGTTCTGAGTCAAAAGTGATATATGGCCGTACAATTGTCCAGTTTCTTTTCTTATTGGTACAAAGTAAATTCTCTTGTCTCGCTTTGGTTAATGCATATTCATCCGTAGCCAAATAAACTTCATCCTCTATTATATCCAACAATCGATTAGAATTCTCTGTAATCATTTCTTTGCCAGCATCAGCGTATACTCGACTAGAACTCAGGTAAATATATTGCCTTGTATTATTTACTAAGACTTCCCATACCTTAAATGGGCTTCGCACCTTGAAAAT
Organism: Pseudoflavonifractor sp. BSD2780061688st1 E11; assembly: GCF_005844125.1. Classification (NCBI taxonomy): domain Bacteria; kingdom Bacillati; phylum Bacillota; class Clostridia; order Eubacteriales; family Oscillospiraceae; genus Pseudoflavonifractor; species Pseudoflavonifractor sp. BSD2780061688st1 E11. The sequence continues at coordinate 33 of NZ_SPHM01000081.1, read as the reverse complement.
TCAATATTTCAGCTAACAAAATAGAGATTTATG
>NZ_SPHM01000080.1:0-3448 GCF_005844125.1 Pseudoflavonifractor sp. BSD2780061688st1 E11 | reverse complement strand
AAAAACACATAAAAAGAAACCCCCAATTCCCCCATGAATGGGGGCTAGGGGGCTGAAGTGTCGAAGACACTTTTTTACTTGATATTATGCTGCCGGGAGAGGATGGCATGGCCATTCTCAAAAAGCTGAAAAACAATAAAAAGACGAAAGACATTCCGGTCATCATGGTGACGGCGAAAGGAACAGAGTACGACAAGGTTTCAGGGCTTGACGCCGGTGCGGATGATTATGTGACAAAACCGTTTGGAATGATGGAACTTGTTTCCAGAATCAAGGCGGTCCTGCGGCGCACGAAGAAAAAAGAAGAGATCGAAGTACTCAAAGCAGGCCCGATTGTACTGAATGAAAAGAAGCATGAGGTCCTTGTAGACGGAGCACATGTCAGCCTGACGCTGAAAGAATACGAGATGCTCAAGAGACTGATGCACAATAAAGGAATTGTCCTTACACGGGACCGGCTTCTTGAGGAAATCTGGGGATATGATTTCGACGGCGAGACACGTACAGTTGACGTACATATCCGGACGCTGCGCCAGAAGCTTGGAAAAGCGGGAGAGGAAATCGAGACCGTACGCGGTGTCGGTTACCGGATCACGGAGGACCAGGAGGAAGTATGAGAAACAAGATCCAGAGAAATATGGTGTTTGTCATTGTTCTGACGCTCCTGACATCATATGCATTTATTATCGGGATTGTCTACAACCAGACATACCGGATCATGCAGCAGGACGCAAGGCAGGAGGCTTCCTACATCAAGGAAGCCATCAATCTGCTTGGAAGTGATTATCTGCAGGAAATGGATGATGTCAATAGCGACACGAGGGTAACACAGATCGACCAGAACGGGAAAGTACTGTATGATTCCCACGGAATTGACAGCAAGGACGAGAATCATGCCCGGCGAAAAGAAGTCATGGAAGCACTTGAGAATGGAACAGGACAGGACAAACGGGTCTCAGAGACGGTAGGGCAGGAGCTGTTTTATTATGCCACGCTTCTCGATGACGGGACGGTTCTTCGTGTCGCGAAGTCCATGGACGGCGTAAGCAGTACGGCAGTAAGGATTCTTCCTTACATGTTCGGCATCGGTCTGATCCTTGTGATTGTTGCGTGGAGACTTTCCAAGTGGGTGGCAAACCGGCTCGTTCAGCCGATTAATGAGCTGGATCTGGAACATCCGATCGATAACGATGTATACGAAGAGCTGACGCCGCTTCTGCTCAGCATGGAAAACCAGAAGAAAGAAAAAGAGAAAAATGAGCAGATGCGTAAAGAGTTTTCGGCCAACGTTTCCCATGAGCTGAAAACTCCGCTGACATCCATATCAGGTTATGCGGAGATTATGAAAAGCGGGCTTGTAAAGCAGGAGGATGTGCCGGGATTTGCCGAACGCATTTATAAAGAGGCAAGCCGTCTGATTGTGCTTGTGGAGGATATCATCAAGCTTTCCAAACTGGATGAAGGCGGTGTGGGACTGGAAAAAGAAAAAGTGGATCTCTACAGTATCTGCGAGGACGTTCTGATCCGTCTGGAAAATATGGCCAACCGTCACCATGTTTCGATGGAACTGAGCGGGGAGAAAGTGGAATATGAAGGAGTTTACCGGGTTCTGGATGAGATGGTCTGGAATCTGTGTGAAAATGCAGTCAAATATAATAAGCCGGGCGGACATGTACATGTCTGGGTCGGCAATACATTAAGCGGCCCGAAGATTATTGTGAAAGATACCGGAATCGGAATTCCGAAAGAAGAACAGGAACGGATCTTCGAACGCTTCTACCGTGTGGATAAGAGCCACTCCAAGGAGACGGGAGGTACAGGACTTGGCCTGTCCATCGTCAAGCATGGAGCGGTCATCCATAACATTCAAATCCGGACTGACAGTGAGGTTGGAAAAGGAACCGCGATTACTCTTTCCTTTTCAAAAGGCAATTCAGCGTCAGCGACTGAAGAGCAGTAAAGCCGATCCCGGTCAGAACGGATGTAATTCCATAAGAGAGAAGTCCGAAAAGCAGTACGCACGTATTGATGAGATACATGGTAAGTGCGATATTGATTTTCGGATTTTTTTTGTTCAGAATCAATGCAATGACATCAAAGCCGACAGCCGTGGATTCGGAACTGATGCAGAAATAATATCCGGTGCCGACAAGGAATCCGGCCAGAACCATGCCGATGACCGGATGAACCAGGATTGCATATCCAGACCGTGCAGGACGGAAAACAGGATGAGATAACAGAAACAGCTGAATACGGTTCCTGTGAAAAATTTCTTTCCAATTGCCCAGAATGATTTTCAGACAGCGTGCTATGCTTTGACGTGTAACTGACAGTTTCATAACTTTTTCTTCCATTCTTCAAAAATAGTACGGTAGCGGGAAGCAAACATACTTCCCTTTTGCCATATGAGAGTAAAATCATGCGTGATAGAGAAATTTTCCGGCGTGACGTCAAACAGTATGCCGTTTTTCAGCTCTTCTTCAGCAGCGGAACGGTACAAAAATGTAATGCCAAGACCGGCTGAGACAACCGCTTTCAATGCCGGAATATTCCCGATTTCGGAAACACCGGAAAAATCGTGAATGGAAAGATTACGGGCTTCCAGATGTTTTTCAAGGATCTCCCTTGTACCGGATCCGGGCTCCCGGACAATCAGCTTCTGATCAAGAAGCTCCGAAAGAGAGCGGGGACGGCAGTCTTCAAAAAGCGGGGTTCCTGCAACGGCAATATACGGTTCCGAGGAAAACGTCAGATAGTCATACTGGGTCTTGTCAAAATAGCCTTCTACGATCGCAAAATCAATCTCTCCGTCCGAGATGCGGTCGAGGAGTTCGTGAGTGTTTGCCGTGATCATGGTCAGGACAGTATCCGGATGCCGTGTCTGGTATTCGATCAGAAAACGCGGCATGACATATTCACCGATTGTAAGAGTCGCGCCAAAGATCAGGGACGGCTTTTTTTTCTGCATGGAAAGGAGCTGCTCTTTCAGATAGACCTGGTCATGGCTCAATGTCGTAAAGGCGTGGAGCAGGTATTCCCCGGCCTCGGTCAGAACCGGTTTTTTTCCCTGAAATGTAAAAAGACGGGTCTGATAGTATTCCTCAATATAGCGGATATGCTGTGAGACGGCAGGCTGCGTGATATGAAGCGCCTCGGCGGCTTTTGTAAAATTCATGTATTTACAGACTTCCAAAAATGTATAAATACGAAAATCCAGCATAAGAATGCCTCCTTTTCCTAATCATAACATATGTTTATGCATAAATAAATATATATAATTTTTCATGATTCATTTCCTTTGATATGATACTTCCAGAAATATAGGTAATTGCGAAACTCCTTCGTAAACTTGAAGCAAAACAAGGAAAATTCGTACAGGGAAGGAGTTTTGGAATGAAAAGTGGATAACCGGATATTTTAGGCGCACTTTAATAAGCTATCTGCTTTA